>JAHJHM010000095.1 GCA_018823915.1 Candidatus Omnitrophota bacterium | reverse complement strand
GCCCAAATTGGGGTAAAAGCAATTAGTTTCGTCAGCGATGGGGAAAGCACTTGCTCCCCTTATTTGTATGATGCTATTTTAAGAAGCAAGGTAAATGGTTTAGATGTCGCCTTAGGGACCAACGGTTATTTATTGGCTGATGAAAGATTAGAGGAAATTTTATCTTGTTTAACTTATCTTAGATTTAATGTTTCTGCCGCCACCCCCCAACGTTATGCTCAGATAATGGGCTGTAAGGAAGAGTGTTTCTATAAGGTTTGCAATACTATTAAAGAATGCGTAAAGATAAAAAAAGAAAAGAAACTCCCGGTAACTTTGGGTTTACAGATGGTGCTTGCACCCAGCTTCTCTGATCAAATTCTTCCCTTAGCCAAATTAGGTAAAGAACTTGGCGTTGATTATTTCGTTATTAAACATTGCAGTGATGATGAGAAGCATAGTTTAGGGGTTGACTATTCTCGATATCTTGAATTAGTTGATGTTCTAAAACAAGCGGAAGGATATTCCGCAGGAGATTACTTAGTTAAGGCAAAGTGGTCAAAAATTTTAAGCGGAGGAAAGAGAAAATACAGCCGTTGTTACGGCCCTGCTTTCATTATGCAGTTTTCCGGCTCCGGGCTAATTGCCCCCTGTGGCATGCTTTTTAATGAGAGATTTAAGAAAAAATTTCATATTGGCAATATTGCAGATAAGTCTTTTAAAGAGATATGGAGGAGCGATAGATACCGGGAGGTCCTGAACTATATTGCCTCTGATAAATTTAATCCCAAGACCGATTGCGGGAGTTTGTGTTTGCAACATAAAGTAAACGAATTTTTATGGGATGTAAAACAAGGGAGCGTCTTTTTAGGGGAGCCAAGAACAGAGATCCCTTTACATGCAAATTTTGTTTAGCTGTTGGTAGTTATAATTAGAGGTAAGGGATTCAGGAGATAACCTTTTTAAAAATTCTTGGATTAACCAAATTGTGATAAAATAAAATATATGAGAAATTTATCGGTGATCATACCTGTATATAATGAAGAAAAGGCAATTAATCAGACAATTGAATTTTTTGATAATTTTGTCAAGGGGGATTTTTACACCGAGGTAATTTTTGTCGACGATGGTTCTACTGATAATACTTCTGAGTTTTTCCGGAACATTAAAAATGAAAAAATAAAAGTTATTACTCATTCTAAGAATAAGGGTTATGGAGCAACAATAAAGACAGGGATGGGTCACGCTGTCTATGAATATATTGCCATAACTGATGCTGAGTCAATACATTTTTTAGTTGAAATTGGTAAAACCCCTATCTTCATTTTACACTCCCACCTGAATTAATTTCTGTTCATCTGCAAGATTATTTTCTTCTTGCTGTTTTAATTCCAGTTCTTCTTTTATCCTGCTTCTAAGAAGATTCATATACCGCCAGCCATTTACTTTTCTCAAGCGCGGTTCAACTTCAAGCAGGCCGGAAGCGACCCAGCGTTTTATATGTTCACCATTACGCCAGCGGTCAACCCTTTGGGTATATTGTTCAACTTGAGCCATAATTGACTCTATACAGTTAGTTGAAGAAAAACTCTTGCGAAGTTCTGTAGATAGTTTTAATTTGTAAATTGTCAGTGTTTCTTCTATGCCTTCACGTAGACTGGCTGCGGCAGATGAATTAATCTCTTCCAGCTCGCCACTTAACTTCATTAACGCCGCCTTAGCTTCTGCGTAGGTTGTTTTGGCATAGGCGGCTTGCAGCTTCCTGCGCCATATAGCTTGCTGGGATTTACTCAAGTAACTTACTACGTTTTCCCGTTTATGCCACTGGCAGCGCTGCAAGAGAGCGTACCCTTGGAATTTCTGGTTTATCGCTTTAATTATCCCTTTGGAACCGTCTACGATAAATAACAACCCTTCTTGGAATCGTAAACCTCTCCCGATAAGTTTATCAAAGAATTGAATAACTGCCCTGTGATTCTCCGTTGCCATCTGTTCTATGCCCAGTATGATTTTTTCTCCTTCTATGGTTATTCCCACAGCGATTACAATGCCTTCTTCGGCAAACCTCTTGCCGTCAATGAATATAGATACAAAGTCATATCTTCTAAGGCTGCGTATTTGTAAATTTCTCAGTTTTGCTGTAGTTGCCCTCTTAAACCTTTGAGACATATTTGTTGGGCTTATTCCAAAGACCTCAGGCGCTAACTCTGTTGATCCTCGGTATTTATGCATGCTTATTCCATTTAGAAGTTTTTTAAATGTCTGTTCATCTTCCATATATGGCTGTTGTAGTTTTTGATAGGATGTGAGAGGAATTTCTGCATCGTCCACCTTATTGCGTACCCGGGGGACATCTATGGGTATTTTCTGGTCCCTTAAATATACTGAGCCGTTCTGAATGCCCCAGCGGGTGTTTATCTTTCCATGTTTATATTTTATGCCCGCCAGCATTTCGACTTCTTTTTGCAGCATTTCATTAACAGCCTTTAGCCCTATAGGAATCAAAGCCTGGATAAATTCTACCTTTACGTCTATGTCATTAATCTCACCCATTGCCGCCATCTCTTTTACTGCCTTCCTGCGCTCTGAAACTTTCCTCTTCCATTTCCTTTTGTTCCGTGTTATCCTTTTCATATGGCCTCCTTTCTTTTGTAAAATGGTTATTCTATAGCTCCATTTTACAGGGGGCCTTACTGAATTTCAACTACCCAGCAGGGTGTCCTGTTGGACTAAGTTTAGCATACTTTCTTTATTTTGTTTTAGCTTTGTTTATTTTAAGCCGAAATCCAACTGGTTATTGGTGGTTCTAATTATTTGCGACTTAGGCATGGTTGGCTATGTCTATTGTCGTAATCGTTATCGAGCCATGAATATGCATAAAAAGAATTACTACGAAGATTTTTTTCTACGTATTCAAGACAAAGAGTGGATTTCCGAACTTCCTAAAACAGAAATTCCCTATAGAGTCCGAATAATTTTTCAAAAAGAGGATTGGGGCAGAGTTGGTTATATATATCATAAATTACGGCATCCTTTTGGCTACCCAGAAAGTCTAGGTATTGAGCGGCTAGATAAATTTAGGTATATCGACGATCTTGGCCATCCGATTTTCGATATACTGGGAGTAAAGTTCTTTTATATTGATAAAAAAGCCTCGGTTTTCCTGAAAGACAATAAAAAGGTTAATGATTCTGTATTTTTAAACCAAGATGTGATGCCGTTAGTTTATATAGCAGATAGGGTAAAGCTTTTTAAAGACGATGCGGAGCTTTTAGGGGCGGTTTATAAAGGCAAAGATGAGATGAAAAACGTTGTTTATTTTAGCCGTGAAAATATAGGAGACGATGCAAATTTATTCAGCAATTTATTAAATACGAAACAACCTATAGATTCCATCGCTAAATTTACTTCTATTGTTTATAAGAGCAATAAGGTTGAGTTTTCTATCAATAGCCCCCGGGATGCCATTATTATTCTTTCCGAGCCATGGCTTCCACCCTGGCAAGCTTCAGTTGATGGGAAGAGAACAAAAATTTACCAAGCGTATGGAATTATTCAAGCTATTCTAATACCTAAAGGGTCCCATTTTGTTCGCT
>JAHJHM010000094.1 GCA_018823915.1 Candidatus Omnitrophota bacterium | reverse complement strand
AGCGGTTCAGAAGTGAGGTAATTGGATGTGGGAAGTGAGTTTAGATGTGAGAAGTCAGATGTTGGATTATTCTTTTCCATAGTTCCTCCAATTACGTTTAAATTATAAAGTTGCTTTCCAGAATAATTTTGGGGACACATTACTTAATTCATACACCAGCCACACCCCAACCCCCACACTCACCGCCGCCCCTAATCCAATTAATATTTTCTTTCCTCGAGTAAGCATCTTTCTCACCCCTCACACCCTTAAGTTTACACTTTTGACAATGTCAGTTTTGTAAACTTAAGGTTTTAACTCAATGTGTAAGGCTAAAACCTATACTCTAAGCTCTTCGGTCAAGGCCATTTCTACACGCATTTCATGCCGTCCACCAAATAATAAAGCCGCGTCTAAAAACTCAATTCCCACAGCCTTACCTTTATCATCATAATCCACAATAATTCCCTCAGAAACCTCATCACTTTCCTCAATGCTTGCGTCTCTGAGTTTAATATAAAGCGCATCTGCCTTAGGGTCATAGTTCATTTTCATATCTTTTCCCTCCAGTATTTTTGTATTTTGGATGTCCTATACACTGAGACTATCTCTATTTCCTCCTTTTTTTCCTCTACGAAAATACGCAATAGATATTCCTTGTTTTTTCCTGGATCTCTATATCGTTTATGAAGTATAATCCGTTTGCCCTTGCTAATCCTTTGCTCTGGCGTAAATACAGACTTCCTGACCATTTTTTCATCAATTCCTCGTTCTTTGATTCTATCTTTGCAATGAGATGAAAATCTTAATTCTTTTCCCATTCTATTTCCCCTACGTTATCCGATTAAAAGCCCTGCCTGCGTATCCTGCGTCTTACTCAAATCCTTTAATTTCGCCACCCTTCCTCTTCATCCTCATCCTACCCCCCATAACAACCTTAACTTTACACTTTTGACAATGTCAGTTTTGTCAACTTAAAGTAATTTACTTAATTCTTCCAAGCTAATTCCCGCCTTTTTTATAATATTATGCAATGTGCCTTTTTTAAGCTCCTTGTGCCAAGGCACAACAACAGAAATATTCTTCTCTAGGTTGTGCATAAAGACATGGCTTCCTCGCTGATGGTCAACAATAAAACCTATCCTTCGTAAAACCTTAGTTACCTCTTTGCCGGAAAATAATCTTTTCAAAGCGAAATCCCTACTTCCTTTACCATCAACCCTGGCCTAGTCTTGACCTGGTTAACCTTTTCCAACCCCTCAAGATAACAAAGAATTGCTTCTCTGGCATTTGCTAAGGCTTCCTTCTCTGTATCTCCTTGAGTAAAGCACCCTTCCAATGCGGGTACAGTTACATCAAAGCCTCCCTCCTCAGCTTTCTCTAAAACCACATAGAATTTCATTTTTTCATACCCCCTTCATAAGTATCCAGACACTTCTTTCCACTTGCCGTATTCGGCAAGGTTCTTTAAGCTCCGCCTGCGTATCCTGCGATTCTGTCAGTTCCTTTAATTTTGCCACTCCCCCAGCAACCTCAACCTTATTACTATCCGAAACCGTATAATTACTGCTTAAGGTGAATGGCCAATTACTCACCGCCGCATAAGCCAGCCACACCACAACCCCCACACTCACTGCCGCCGCCAACCCAACTAATATCTTCCTCTTCATCCTCAACTCCTTAACTTTACACTTTCAACAATGTCACTTTTGTCAACTTAAGGTTTTAACTCAATGTGTAAAGTTTTGTACCACCTCAATCAATAACTTCTATTTTCCGCATCTTTTTTTAAATATTTACGTTTTTTAACTTTATTGTTAATGTATTCAACAAATTGCTGTAAAGTCAACCTTTTAGTTAGCTCATACTCTTTGCTTTGTCTTCTGTGTAAATCCTGCATAAATAATGGCTCTCTACTCATAATCCCTCCTCAACTATTTCCGTGGGAATAATTATTTCTGGGAAAAATAATCCTTGTCGCAGATTAAATTCCCGTATTTGCTTGCGTTTATGCGCCCCGGCGAGATGCCGGCAATTCCAGGTAACAAAATAATCTATTCTATAAAATACTGCCACCGCCATATGGATGGCATCTATTCTAAATTTTACAGGAATAATTTTACTTTTAAGATATATTTCAACAATTTTATTAATTCCTGAACTAATCTCTAATACTGAAATATTCTTTATCAACTCTCTATATTTTATCCGTTTCTCCTCTTCATCTGCTTCCAATTCTGCAATAGTAATATTGGATAAGCATAGTTTATATCTCTGCCCTACGTCTTTCCAAAACTGCCGGGTAATAGCCATTTTCTCCGGCTCCCGTAAATCGAAATAAGCGCTTGGAATAGACGTATCAATATATATCGTTTCTCGTTTCATTTCTGTATATCTCCATAGAACAACCTACCGCTTCCATTATTCCCATTTCCCGAAATCCAACCAGTCATTATTCATATGCCACACCCCAATCCCCACACTTACTGCTACCCCTACACTTTTGACAATGTCAATTTTGTCAACTTAAGCTCTCTAACCCCCACTTCAAACGCCGCTCAATGTGTGAAGTTAAATAGACCTAGCTTGCTTTAAGTACCTTAAGAGGCAGAGATTCAGCTTCAAGGGTAGCAAGGTCAAGAATATTTTGAGCATGATCAATATCTATTCCCACAGGTTTTCCTTCACTATCAAAATCAAACACAACCCCTGATGCAACTTCACGTGCTTCTATCCCCGGACGTTCGACAAGATGAATATAGAGTGAGTCAGTGTCAGCATGATAACTTAGTCTCATTTTAAACCCCTCCTTTAAAATTTCGGTCAAAAAAGGCATTAAGAATAGTTTTCTGATCAGGTAACGTCACAACACGAAGAAACCTATTTCCATATTCGGGAATTTTACCCCAAAAACGAAACCTTCCATCAGATTGTTCTTCTACATACTCCTTGAAAGAAATAACCCGTTCACACCATTCCTTTTTATGTATGGCCGCTTTGCCAAAACATCTTTTTCAAAGTAGCTAGTATATTTAAACATCTCAAGCCTTATTTCTACATTTTCAACAATGTCAATTTTGTCAACTTAAAGTTTTTACCCGTTAAGTTCGTTCAATTTATTTTTTCTATAAATTATACCATACAATATAAAGATTAATAAATAAAAACGGTAGCTTTAAAATAGTAAATATTCAGTGAACCATATCTAAATTTTTCTGAATATTCAGTGCAAAATGCAAATTGCAAATTGCATACCCTAACGGGCACAAGCAAGTTAAAATT
>JAHJHM010000093.1 GCA_018823915.1 Candidatus Omnitrophota bacterium | reverse complement strand
TGCAAAGTGAAAAATGAAAAATGCAAAATTAAGACAGTGAAATGAAGAATAAACTTGGGGAGAAGTAGGAGGTTTGGTAGATATCATTGCAAAGTCAGTAATTACTGCAAAAAAAATAAATAATTTTAGCTTTTTCAATTTACAGTTTGCATTTTGCACTGAATATTCACTGGATATTCAAAAGAATTTAGATGGTGTTCAGTGAATATTTACATGGGGGGTATTATGAAATTGGATAAATTAAATGAGTTTATTAAATTTATGAACGAAAATGACCTTTGTGAGCTAGAAGTTGAAGAAGAAGGTAAACGCGTACGATTGAAAAAGAGTTCGCAAGATCATCCGGTGATAGTTTCTCAAATCAGCCCTCAAAATAAATTAGAGCAAAGCCGAGAGCCGGAAAAAGAGCAAGGGCTGGTAGAGATAAACTCTCCTATGGTGGGAACTTTCTACCGCGCGCCTTCTCCAGGGACAAAACCGTATGTAGAGGTAGGAGATGACGCGAAATTGGGAGATATAATATGCATTATTGAAGCAATGAAACTAATGAATGAAATCAAAGCTGATAGGGAGGGAAAAATAGTTCAGATTCTTGTAGAAAACGGTGAATCTGTGGAATTCGGACAAACCTTATTTATGATAAAACCCATTTAAAGAAAATTTAAAAGGCAAAATTAAAAATGCAAAATTGCAATCTAAAATTCAAAAGTGATTTGAACAAAAATGCATGAGTTCAATTTGAAAATTACTAATTTAGTTGATGCTTTACAAAATAAATACAGTGTTCGAATTTTGACTTTTAACTTAAACTTTTGACCTTTGCCTTTTGAATTTTGAATTTTGAATTTTTAAATTATGTTTTCTAAAATTTTAATAGCTAATAGAGGGGAAATCGCCATAAGGGTGATTAGGGCGGCTAAAGAATTGGGGATAAAAACCGTAGCCATATATTCCCAGGCAGATAAGGATTCTTTACATTTAGAATTTGCCGATGAAGCTATTTGTATAGGAAAAGCCGCAGCTTCTGACAGCTATCTTAATATCCCGAGCATTATCAGTGCCGTGGAAATCACTGATAGCGACGCTATTCATCCCGGCTATGGTTTTTTAGCAGAAAATCCTCACTTCGCGGAGATTTGTGAATCTTGTGGAGTAAAATTTATTGGGCCTTCTGCGGAGAATATCCGCCTTATGGGTGATAAGATAAAGGCGAAAGAGATGATGCGTAAGGCCGGCCTTCCTTTAATTTCCGGAAGTAAAAATGTAATAAAATCTAACGATGAGGCTCTTTCTGTGGCAAAAAAAATGGGTTACCCTCTTATTCTAAAAGCAAAAGCAGGCGGAGGAGGCAAGGGAATGCGTGTTTGTCATAGTGATGTAAGATTGGTAAGCGCTCTTCTTACTGCTCAAGCGGAAGCTGAGGCTGCTTTTGGTAACTCAGAAATTTACATAGAGAAATTTATGGAAAAGCCTCGGCACATAGAAGTTCAAATAGCCGCGGATAATTATGGAAATGTTGTGTATCTAGGGGAAAGGGATTGCAGCATTCAAAGAAGACACCAAAAAATCATTGAAGAAACCCCTTCGCCGGCAGTGAATAATCGCTTGAGAAGAAAATTAGGAGAATTGTCCATCAAAGGCGTAAAGTCAATAGATTACCACAGCGTGGGGACAATGGAGTTCCTTCTTGATAGAAAAGGGGATTTTCATTTTATGGAAATGAATACAAGAATACAGGTAGAACATCCCGTAACAGAAGAAACAACGGGCATTGATTTAGTAAAATTGCAGATTCTTCTTGCTGCCGGAGAGAAACTTAACCTGAGACAAGAAGATATTGCCCTTAAAGGCTCATCTGTTGAATGCCGAATAAATGCCGAAGATCCTGACAATAATTTTCTCCCCTCACCAGGGAAAATAGAATTTTGCTATATCCCTGGAGGAAAAGATGTAAGAGTTGATACCCATATTTATAGTGGTTATAACATTTCCCCTTATTATGATTCTCTCATCGCTAAATTAATAACCAAAGCGGATACAAGAAGTGAAGCTTTGAAAAAAATGGAAATAGCACTCGATGAATTTTTAATTGAACCCATAAAAACAACTGTTTCTTTTTGCAAAAAAATAGTAACCGATTCTGATTTTAAAAGAGGCAACTATCATACAGGATTTTTAGAAAAATTTTTAGGTACAGATGAAGAATAACAAAACTCAAAATTTAAAAGGCAAAAGTCAAAATTGCAATTCAAAATTAAAAAGTTATAGAAAGCTTGAATTATTAGAATATAGTTAATATTTTTAACAATAAGAATTTATAAAGAGGGGGGGTAAAATGGGTTTTTTTACGGTTTTGGTTTATATTTTGATTTCTTTTTTTCTTGGATACATTCTTATCGGACTATCTTTGAATCTAATTGATTTGACAGTGCTTTTAGAAAATCTTGAAAAACAAATGCTTTTTGATTTCTCCTTTCGGTTGGTTGTCGGCCTCTTGGGGTTTTTAATTATTCTTTTTTGCTTAAGATACCTCCAGTTAATTTTTATTCGTTTGAGAAAAGAAAAATCCATAACCTTTGATTCACCTCAAGGAAGAATAAGTATCACTTTGTCTGCTGTTGAAGAAATGCTCAAAAAAACATTAGACGAAAGGGAAGAAATTTCCCACATAAGGCCCAAGGTTATTGTCGGGAAAAAAGAAATAGAAGTAATCATCAGAAGCAATTTGGCTTTAGAGGTAAATCTTTTTGAACTCACTAAAGAAATTCAGGAGAAAGTTAAAGAAAAACTACAGTATCTTTTGGGAGAAGAAAAAGAAATAAAAGTAAAAATAGAGATAAGAAGGGTAGTCGGAAAAGGCAAAAAAGGAAAAGAAGAAGAAAAATATCCAGAAGTGCCGTTCAGAAATTATTAAAGGAGGCGAGAAAGATGAAAATTGGTATACTTACAGGGGGTGGGGATTGCCCCGGGCTTAATTCGGTGATAAGAGGTGTGGTAAGAAAAGCTATAAGTTGCGGAGATTCTGTTTTGGGAGTACGATATGGATGGAAGGGATTATTAGAGAAAAATTATACATCTTTGGATTTAAGATTAGTATCGGGAATTCTGCATAAAGGCGGAACTATATTAGGGACTTCTCGCACTAATCCCTATAAAAAAGAGAATGGCCCGGAATTAGTAAAGAAGAGTTTCGCTGAATGCGGCCTTGACGCTTTAGTCGCTATAGGAGGAGAAGATACTTTAGGGGTAGCTGCTAAGCTATTTAAGGAAGGTTTAAATATTGTAGGAGTACCAAAAACAATTGATAATGACCTAGGAGCAACTGATTTTACTTTTGGATTTGATACGGCAGTAAATATTGTAACTGAGTCTATTGATAGATTGCATACTACCGCTGAGTCGCATAATCGAATAATGGTAGTGGAAGTTATGGGCAGGCATGCCGGCTGGATTGCCACCTATGGCGGCATTGCCGGAGGGGCAGATTATATTCTTATTCCCGAAATCCCCATTAATACAGAAGAAGTATGTGAATCTATAAGGATGCGGCACGCAAAAGGCAAAGATTTTAGCATTATTGTCGTAGCCGAAGGTGCCGCGTTTAAAGAAACGGATTTAATCCTTCAAGAAAAAAAACTAGATTCCTTTGGACACGTAAGATTGGGAGGAATAGGCCATGCTTTAGGTGAAATTATTGAAGAAAAAACAGGATTTGAGACGAGAGTAACAGTTTTGGGGCATATCCAAAGAGGAGGGGTACCATCCGCTTTTGATAGAGTTTTAGGAACAAGATTTGGCGTTAAGGCTTATGAATTAGTAAAGAATGGTAAATTTGGCAAAATGGTCAGTTTAAAAGGAAACAAAATTGTAGATGTACCCATAGAAGAAGCAACTAAACAATTAAAAACTCTTGACCTTGAAATTTACGAAATAGCGAAGATATTCTTCGGTTAAACGCGAATATACGCAAATAAAATATCAGCGAGAATCCAAACCCCCGGCTAAAGTACTATGAAAAAAATAATTGATGATGCCATAGATAACCACCGGCAGGCCATAGAGCTTTTAAAAACTAACTCTAAAAAAATTGAAGAAATCGCCATTCTCTTTATCTCCGCCTTAAAAAATAAAGGGAAAATTATCTTTATGGGTAATGGCGGCAGTGCCGCCGACGCTCAACATTTAGCTGCCGAATTAGTGGGCAGATTTAAAAAAAATAGAGCTCCTCTGGCAGCAATTACTCTTTCTGCCAATACATCTATTCTTACCGCTGTCGGTAATGATTTTGGATTCCAAGAGATATTCGCCCGTCAAATCGATGCCTTAGCGGGTACCTCTGATCTTATAGTAGGCATATCTACTTCCGGTGAATCCGAAAATGTTATACGGGCAATTATAAAAGCAAAAGAGCGAGGATTAAAAACCATAGGTTTTTTAGGTAAAGATGGTGGAAAGATAAAGAACATTGTTGATGTTTCCCTGATAATTCCCTCCTATGATACTCCACGTATCCAGGAAATGCATATTCTAACCGGCCATATTGTTTGCGAAATTGTAGAGGAGCATTTTACAAAAAATTAAATGGGTAAAATAAAAACACTATCTGCTTTAAAAAAAATTGTTAATAAGCTTAAAAAGCAAAATAAGCATATAGTGTTTACTAATGGGTGTTTTGATATTCTTCATCCCGGACACATAAAAGTTTTAAAAGAAGCAAAGGAAAACGGAGATATTTTAATTGTCGGCCTAAATTCAGATTCTTCAATACGCAAGATAAAGGGCAAGCAGGGACGGCCGATTTTAGACGAGAAGGCGAGAATGCAAATTTTAGAAGCGATAGAGGTGGTAAGTTATATCGTTTTATTTCATGAGTTAACCCCATACAATTTAATTAAGGCAATTAGGCCGGATTGCCTCGTAAAAGGGGAAGACTGGGGAAAGAATAAAATTGTTGGCTCAAACCTTGTGGATATAATTCATCGCGTAAAGATTTATCCGAAGTATTCTACCAGCCGCATAATTGATAAAATTAAACATGCTTGATAAGGGCATATTGAGAGTTATTGATGCTAACTTTAACCGTTGCAAGGAGGGTTTAAGGGTTGTTGAAGATGTATTTAGGTTTGTTTCGCGAAATGATACCTTGAGAAAAAAAATACGCAAACTACGCCATTCCTTAGATTTTATTATTCAGGAAAAAATCCTAAAAGACGCGATTTTAAGCCGTAATTCCCGGGAAGATCCTGGCAGGGGTACTGATTATTTAGAAATTAAAAGAGACAGCGCCAACAGCATACTTTATGTTAATCTTCAAAGAACTAAGGAATCTTTGCGGGTATTAGAAGAATTTTTTAAATTAATAATTCCCCGCCATGTTTCACGTATTAAAAGAATAAGGTATGAAATTTATACCCTGGAAAAAGAAATTCTTAAATTCCGGCCTCCTTTATGTAATTCTTGATGAAACGGTTATTAAAGAGGCTGACCGGGATATTTTTTCCTTAGCAGATAAACTCAGTTTTTACGGGGTAGACATATTGCAGCTGCGAGCCAAAAATATCGACGGTAAAAATTTGTTACAACTAGCCCGAAATCTTGCAATAATTATCCATAGAAGAAGGAAGCTTTTTATTGTAAATGACATGGTAGATATTGCCTATTTGGCGAATGCTGACGGCCTTCACGTAGGGGGAAATGACCTACCTGTAAAAGAAGCGAGAAAAATATTAGGTAAAAAAAGGATTATCGGTAAAACCGTTCATTCACAAGTTGAATTAGAGAGCTTTCAAAAAGAAGAAGTAGATTATTTAAGTATAGGCCCTGTATTCAACACAGAAATAAAACCGAGCTTAGCTCCTTTAGGGGAAGAAAAATTAAAAAATATACTAAGCAAAGCAAAAAAGCTGACATTTGCTATTGGAGGGATAAATTTAAACAATATAAATATTTTAGCTGCTGTTGGAATAAAGAATATTGCCTTCTGCCGGGCAGCTTTAACTAAAAATTTAAAAAATACTATAGGAGAATTTAGACAATGTTTAAAAAAAGCTTCTTAAAAAAATTAGCAAAAAAAGAAACTGTTACGGCAAGTTTCTTAGAAAAGCAACTAAGAAAGGGTAGAATTGTTATCCCAATAAATAGAAAAAACAAAGGCATAGAGAAACCAACAGCGATTGGTGAAGGACTTAAGATAAAAATTAATACTAATATCGGGATATCCACTGAAAGAACAAACGCTAAAACTGAGATTGAAAAATTGAATACGGCAATAGAAGCAGGAACGGATACAATTATGGATTTAAGCGTAGGGAGTGGCTTAAAAAGCATAAGAAAAAAGCTAATGAACGAATCTTCTATTCCTCTGGGCACAGTTCCTCTTTATGAAATTGCATTAGATGTCGAAAGAAGAAAGGGGAGTTGGGAAAAAATGACTTTTGATGATATTGAAGATGTATTAAAAAAGCAAGCAGAGGAAGGAGTGGATTTTTTTACAATCCATGCCGGGATTTTAAAAAATACACTTCGAATACTTAAAAGAAAAAAAAGAACGGGCGGTATAGTAAGCAGAGGAGGGGCAATTTTAGCGCGCTGGATGTATGTAAATAAAAAAGAAAATCCTTTTTATGAAAATTTCGATAAAATACTACAATTAGCAAAAGATTACAATATTACCTTAAGCTTAGGCGATGCTCTTCGTCCGGGAGCAATTGCCGATTCTACTGATGAGTTGCAAATTTCAGAAGTTTACGTGTTGGGAGAATTAGTAAAAAAATGCAGAAAAAAAAATGTTCAGGTAATGGTAGAAGGCCCGGGGCATATCAGGTTGGATGAAATAGCGTTTAATGTATCTTTAGAAAAAAAACTCTGCGATCGTGCTCCTTTTTATATATTAGGGCCGCTGCCTACAGATATTGCCGCAGGCTATGACCATATTACTTCGGCAATAGGAGCAGCTATGGCTTCTCTCTACGGGGCAGATTTTTTATGTGTAGTTACTCCAGCCGAACATCTGCGGCATCCAACTGCTGAAGATATCAAAGAAGGAGTTATCGCTTCTAAGATAGCGGCTCATTCTGTAGATGTGCTGAGGTTTAAAGATGAGTGGAGGAGAGATTATCTCTTATCCCTTTATCGTTCACGAAGAAATTGGAAAAAACTTTTCCCTCTTGCCATTGATAAAACCAAAGCAAAAAAATATAGGGAAAATTTACCAGTCTCTGATGATATCTGCACAATGTGCGGAGATTGGTGTTCTTTAAAAATAGTAGAAAAGTGCAAGCTATTAAAGTAGAAACAAAAAGCAGATTTTTAGTTGATAGCTAATGGTTGTAAATAGTCAGTAAAGTACGTTTTATTGCAAAATGCAAATTGCAAAGTGAAAAATGCAAAATAAACTTAAAAGAAATAGAAGAAATAATAGAGATTATTGCAAAATTAGTAATTA
>JAHJHM010000092.1 GCA_018823915.1 Candidatus Omnitrophota bacterium | reverse complement strand
AGATTATTGCAAAATTAGTAATTACGGCAAAGAAAAATAAATAATTTTAACTTGCTTGTGCCCGTTAGGGTATGCAATTTTCAATTTGCATTTTGCACTGAATATTCAGAAAAAACAGACGTGGTTCACTGAATATTTACCTGAAAGGGAATCCGCGATGATTAATCTTGATAAGTTAAAAGAGGAATATCAAAATTTAACTCAAGAGTTCACCTGCCCAGAGATTTTAAGCAATAGAGAGAAGTATACCAACCTTACTAAGAGATTTTCTTTTTTAGAGAAAGTCATTAATCTTTTAAAAATAAGGGACGATTATTTTAAAGAGAGGCAAAATTTGCAGAATGTTCTTTTTGATTCTAGTGAAGGCGGGGATGTTAAGAATTTAGCTCAAGAGGAGTTAAGTAAATTGGAAGAAAAAATAAAGACTATAGAGGAGGATATTGAAAATAGGGTATTTGGAGGCTGCCAGCCACAAAGAGATATTATTATTGAAATGAGGGCAGCTACCGGAGGAGAAGAAGCGGCTCTTTTTGTTTCCGACCTATTTAAAGTATATTCTAAATATATTGAGAGAATGAGCTGGAAAATAGAAGTTTTGAGTTCTCACTCCACAGAAATCGGAGGGTTTAAAGAGATAATTTTTTCTGTAAAAGGAAAAGAGGCATATGCTCACCTTAAATTTGAGAGTGGGGTGCATCGTGTGCAGCGCGTTCCTGCAACTGAATCAGGAGGTCGAATCCACACTTCTACCGTGACCGTAGCGATTTTGGTTGAACCTAAAGAAATAGAGTTAGAGATTAACCCTGAAGATTTGAGAATTGATACTTATCGTTCTTCAGGGGCTGGAGGCCAACACGTAAACGTTACTGATTCCGCGGTAAGAATTACCCATTTACCTTCAGGAGTTGTAGTATCTTGTCAGGATGAACGTTCGCAAATTAAAAATAGAGCAAAAGCAATGAGAGTTCTTAAGGCACGTATTATGGAAAAACGAAGACGGGAAGAAGACAAAAAAACTACCAGCCAGAGACGTATACAAATTGGTACTGGAGAGCGAAGCGAGAAAATACGGACCTATAATTTTCCCGAGAGGCGCGTTACTGATCACAGAATAAACTTTACCCTTTACCGCTTAGAACAGGTCTTAGAGGGGCATCCTGATGAGATTATTAAAAAACTTATAAGCGAGGAGAGAAAAAAAAATTATGAGATTAAAGAATTGGATCAATTCAAATAGAGGCATCTTTCCAGAAAGGGATTTACGTTTTCTCCTTAAGTGTGTATTCTATGGTGACCGCTCACCTATTTTAGAAAATGATACTTTCTTAAACCAAAAAAAACTGTGTGATTTAGAAAAGATAAAGAGACTGTATGCCAAGGGTATTCCCCTTCCTTATATTTTAGGGAAAGAAGAATTCTTCGCTTTAGAATTTAAGGTTACGCCGGATACATTAATTCCCAGAAAAGAAACAGAATTGGTTACGGAAAGAGCAATAGAGATTATTGCGAGAAATAATCTTAAAACCGTTTTAGATTTAGGTGGAGGATGTGGCAATATTGCCATATCTTTAAAGGAATTCTTTAAACAAAAGATTACCATAGTATCTTCGGATATAAGTTTTTCCGCCCTAAGAATAGCCAAAGAGAATGCCGGCCAGCACAGTGCAGGTGTTATATTCGTAAATACTGATTTATTTAATGGGTTTAGGGGCGAATGTTTTGATTTAATAGTTTCCAATCCTCCTTACGTAGCGCCTGAATTAATTAAGGGAAGTTTAAGGTATGAGCCAAGAGAAGCCCTTGAGGCTTCCAACGATGGGTTATGGTTTATTGAGAAAATATTGAATCAGGCTCATCTTTATTTAAAAAAGGAAGGCTATCTAATTTTAGAGATAGGGTATAATCATAAACAGAGGGTAAATAGGATTGCGGCAAATCTCGGCTTGTATAAGATTGTAGAGTGGATAAAGGATTATTCCAATCATTGGAGAGGAGTCATATTAAAAGGCAAAAGGCAAAAGGCAAAAGGAAAAAGGTAAAAGGTAAAAGTACAATTCAAAACTCAAAATTTCCGGGAAAATCTAACATTTTCAATGGCCTTTAATGATCTTTAGAATATCTTTTTTACGAAAGGTTTTTTTACATTTTAATATTTCATTTTGATTTTTGATGTTTAACTTTTGAATTTTTAAGATGGATAAGTTTGTAATTCATAAGTCGAGCCTTAAAGGCAGTGTAGAAATCAGCGGCTCAAAGAATGCTGCCCTTCCTATTATAGCCGCCACTCTTCTTACCGATGAGGAATGCAAAATTCATAATGTTCCCTGCCTCTCAGATATAAAGATAATGATTAAGATTTTAGAAGTTTTAGGCAAAGAGATTAATTTTGAAAAAAACACACTAGTTATAAAAACAAAGAAAAAGAAAAATTATACTGCTCCTTATAGGTTGGTAAAAACAATGCGGGCATCTTTTTGTTGTTTAGGCCCTCTTTTGGCAAAAAGAAAAAAAGCAAAAGTTTCTCTTCCCGGAGGTTGTATTATTGGAACTAGGCCGGTAGATTTACACATCAAGGGCTTAGAGGAATTGGGAGCTCAAATACGCGTGGAAAACGGTTACTGTGAGGCAAAAGCCAAAAACTTAAAGGGAAAGCGTATCTATTTGGGAGGGCCTTTTGGTTCTTCCGTTCTTGCTACGGCAAATATATTAATGGCCGCAACCTTAGCAGAAGGAGAAACTTTTATTGAATATGCTGCCTGTGAGCCGGAGATAGAAAATTTAGCATTGTTTCTAAAGAAAATGGGGGCAAATATTGAAGGAGAGGCAACCCCTTTGATAAAAGTAAAGGGTGTAAAAACCTTAGGCGGCTGTGAACTCGAAATTATTCCTGATCGAATTGAAGCAGGAACATTTATTGCTGTAAGTTTAGCCACAAATTCTCCTCTAGAAATAAAAAAAGCAAATCCAGATTATCTTACCTCGGTAATGGAAGCAGCCAAGAAAATGGGGGCAAGTATTGACGTTAGCAAAGAGAGTTCTATTTTTATAAAGCCGCCGAGAAATTTAAATCCGGTTAACATCACTACTCTTCCTTATCCCGGTTTCCCCACTGATCTTCAAGCTCAGTTTATGGCCTGTTTATCTAAAGCCGCGGGAGTGTCTTTGATTACGGAGAAAATTTACCCCGATAGATTTATGCATGTGGCAGAATTAAATCGTATGGGCGCTCTTATTCAAAGAACCGGCCCCTATGCCATAGTTGAAGGAAGGCAGAATTTATATGGAGCAGAAGTCATGGCTTCTGATTTAAGGGCGTCAGCAGCTTTAGTAATCGCAGGTTTAGGTGCGGAAAGAAAAACGCAGGTTTTAAGAGTGTATCATATTGACCGAGGATATGATAGAATCGAAGAGAAATTAAAGAAATTAGGAGCAAAGATAAAGAGAGAGAAATAATAAAAAATGGTTCTAGTTATAGATAATTATGATTCTTTTACATATAATCTTGTGCAATATTTACAGGAATTAGGTGTTGATACTTGCGTCTATCGTAATGACAGGGTTAGTGTAAAAGAGTTGAAGAGCTTGAAATTTGATAGAGTGGTTATTTCTCCTGGCCCAGGCAGGCCTCAGAATAGCGGGATAAGCTGCGCTGTAATTTCCGAATTTTATAAAAAAATGCCTATCTTAGGAGTTTGTTTGGGGCATCAGTGTATTGGTTATTGGTTTGGGGGAAAAATAATAAAAGCAGCTGAAATTATGCACGGGAAAACCTCTTTTATCTATCACAACGGCAAAACTATTTTTAAGGGAGTTAAGAGCCCTTTTACCGCAACGCGGTACCACTCCTTAATCATTGAAAAGGAGTCTTTGCCTAAAAATTTAGTTATTACTGCCCACACTAAGGATGGTATAATAATGGGAGTTAAGAGCGAGAATTATCCTCTTTTTGGGGTACAATTTCATCCCGAGTCTATTTTAACCGGGGAAGGAAAAAAAATTCTTAGTAATTTTCTACAGCTATGAGAATGCTGATTGGAGTAGCATTTAGATGATTAAAAGAATTATATCTAAACTAATTGAAAAAAAAGATTTAACTTTCCAGGAAACAAGAGGAGTCTTTTTAGATATCTTCGAAGAAAGGCTGACTTCTTCTCAAATCGCCGCCTTTTTAGTGGCTTTAAGGCTTAAAGGGGAAACAAGTCAGGAAATCTCCGCAGCCGCTGGCGTGATAATGGAAAAGGCGAAAAAAATAAAGGTGAGAGATGATTTTTTAGGTATAGAAAAAGATGAGCCGATTGTAGATACTTGTGGTACAGGAGGTTCAGGAGTTAATAAATTTAATATTTCTACAGCTACTAGCTTTGTAGTGGCAGCAAGCGGAGTTAAGGTGGCTAAACATGGAAATCGAGCAGTGTCTTCTACTTGTGGAAGCGCAGATGTTTTTGAGGTTTTGGGAATAAAGATTAATTCTCCTTGTGATGTTATGGAAGAAGCAATAAAAAAAGTAGGTATTGGGTTTCTTTATGCTCCCCTATACCATCCTGCATTCGGGGTGGTGGCTCCTATAAGAAGAGAAGTAGGCATAAGGACTATATTTAATATTTTAGGGCCGCTTTGCAACCCGGCTAAAGCAAGCCATCAACTTTTAGGTGTTTTTAGTGCAGATTATATGGTGAAAATGGCTAAGGCTTTAAGGGATTTAGGGGTTAGACGTGCATTTGTCGTTCATGGGCGCGATTTAGGAGATGAGATTAGTTTAACAGGAGAAACAAAAGTAGTATTTTTGAATAAAAAAAGAATTAGCCAGATAAAATTGCATCCGTCTAGTTTTGGATTAAAAAAATGCAAGTTAAGAGATTTAGAGGCAAAAGATGCAAGTGCAAGTGCAAGAATTATCAAAGAGGTTTTAGCAGGTAAAAAAGGTGCGCCTTTGGATATTGTTTTAGCCAACGCTAGTGCTTGTTTTTACATTTTAGGTAGAGTAGGCAGCTTAAAAGACGGAGTAAAACTGGCGTCTCAATTAATCCATTCAGGCAAGGCAAAGAAAAAGTTTTTAGAATTTAAAAACTTCCTTTCAATTCGCGCCAATTAGTATATGCATAATATTCTTTCCCTTATCTTAGAAGCAAAGAAGAAAAGAATCGAGATTTTAAGAAAAAACCGCCAAGCACTTCTTTCTTTAATAAAAAAGATGCCCGTGCCTGTATCTTTTAAAAAAGCAATAAAAAGAGAAGGGAAAATGTCCTTTATTGGTGAGATAAAACAGGCTTCTCCTTCCGCAGGGCTTTTAAGAAAAAATTTCTCTCTTGTGGAAATTGCTAAAGTTTTCCAAAAGCAGAAGGTAAATGGAATTTCTGTAGTTACGGAAGAGGAGTTTTTTTTAGGAAAGATGAGCTATATTGAGGAAACCAAAAAAATAACTAATTTACCTATTTTGCGGAAAGATTTTATATTCGAAGATACTCAAATTTTAGAATCCCGTGCTGTCGGTGCCGATGCCGTTCTTTTGATTATGCGTATTTTGGACGAAGAAAGATTTGTTCGTCTTTATAACCTTAGCAAAGAGCTGGGCATGGAGGTATTGGTAGAAGTGTCCACTGAAAAAGAGTTAAGAAAAGTTTTTAAATTGGGAGTAGATATTGTAGGGATAAATAATCGTAACCTGCATACCTTAGAAGTAGATTTGAATAAAACTCAAGAACTCATTCCTTTCATTCCCCCTAGTGCCGCGAAAGTGAGTGAAAGCGGAATAACAACTTTTAAGGATATTTTATGGCTGAAAGGTTTAGGCGTTGATGCTGTGCTTGTTGGAGAGGTGTTAATGAGGGCGGAAAATATTGAGGAGAAAATAAGAGAATTACATATTGACGTCTAAGACGCAGATTCACGCGAATTTCATGCAAGATTACGCAGATGAATGTGATTTGCGTTAATTTGCGTTTATAAAAATGATTAAGGTAAAAATTTGCGGAATTACTAATGTAGAAGATGCATTATTAGCTTGCCGGTGCGGAGCCGATGTTTTAGGGTTCATCTTTTCTAAAAAGAGCCCCCGCTACATAAAGCCCCAAGTTGCCAAGAAAATAATTTCTCAATTAGGCCCTTTTGTGGTTACGGCGGGAGTTTTTATAGATGAGAAAAAAGATGCGGCTTATGACTTAGCTTCTTATCTCGACCTGGATATTTTGCAGTTTCACGGTAATGAATCCTCTTCCTACTGTCATTATTTTAAACCAAAATTTAAAGTGATAAAAGTATTTTTTCCCAGTGATAGGCCTTTCAGAGAGAAATGTTGCCGGTATAGGGTGGATGCTTTTCTTTTTGATATAAGATATAAAGAAAAATTACAAGGAGCAAAGACTTTATCCGTAGATATTTTAAGAGAGATTTTTTCTCTCACAAAGGAAGGTCATAGAGGAATTATCTCCGGAGGGCTTAACGTAAAGAATATTCTAAAGACAAAGAAGTTTAACCCCTATGCTGTAGATGTTAGCAGGGGAGTAGAAAAATTTATAGGGAAGAAAGATGAAAAATTAGTGCAACTTTTTATAAAAATTGCCAAAGAAACATCAGACTATGAAAAAGCCGCAGTTACCTGATAAGCGTGGTTATTTTGGAGAGTTTGGAGGAAAGTTTGTCCCGGAGACGCTTATTTGTGCCTTAGAGGAATTAGAATGCGCCTATAGAGAAGCAAAGAAAGACAAAAGATTTAAAAAAAAGCTTAAAGGATATCTTTCTGAATACGCCGGCCGGCCCACTCCTCTCTACTTTGCTAGAAATCTAAGTCAATTTTTAGGAATGAATATTTACCTTAAAAGAGAAGATCTTCTTCATACGGGAGCGCATAAGATAAATAACACTTTAGGCCAGATTCTTTTAGCCAAATTTATGGGTAAAAGAAGAATAATTGCCGAAACAGGTGCTGGCCAGCACGGGGTGGCTGTGGCTACAGTAGCTACCCTTTTTGGGCTTAAGTGCGATATCTATATGGGGGCCGAAGACATAGACAGGCAAAAAATGAATGTTTTTCGTATGCAGGTTTTAGGGGCAAGAGTAATTCCCGTTGAAAGCGGCACTAAGACCTTAAAAGATGCCTGTAGCGAGGCCATTAGAGATTGGGTGACAAACGTAAGGGGTACCTACTATCTTCTTGGTTCGACTGTTGGCCCTCATCCTTATCCATTAATTGTAAGAGATTTTCAATCGGTTATTGGAAGAGAAGCAAAAAGACAAATTTTAAAAATGGAAGGTAAACTTCCGGATTATTTAGTTGCTTGTGTTGGCGGAGGAAGTAATTCTTTAGGACTTTTTTATCCTTTTTTTAAACAAACAGAGGTAAAGTTTATTGGCGTGGAAGCAGGTGGCTATGGATTAGGAGATTATAATGCCGCATCTTTGTCATGCGGCGGGATAGGAGTGCTGCATGGAGCAAAATCTTACCTGTTGCAGGATAATGGCGGGCAGATCAAAAATACTCACTCAATAGCTGCCGGCTTAGATTATCCCGGAGTTGGCCCTGAACACGCCTTTTATAAATCATCAGGGCGCGCGCAATATGTGGTAGTGAAAGATAAACAAGCTTTAGAAGGATTTAAATTACTTAGCAAGTTAGAAGGAATTATTCCCGCCTTAGAGCCGGCACACGCAATTTATTACTTAAAGAAATTGGCGAAAAAAGCAAAAGGGTTGCTAGTTGTAGTTTGTCTTTCTGGAAGAGGAGATAAGGACTTAAACATAATACAGAAATATAAATAATTCAAAATTCAAAATGCAAAAGTCAAAACCACAACTCAAAAATCAAAAGTGTCATTACCTTTTGAATTTAACAGTAAGATGAGAATAGAGGAGAAATTTAAACAGTTGAAGAAAGAAGGAAAGAAAGCATTTATTGCCTATATCCCTTTTGGGTTTCCTAAAATAGGATATACTAAGGATATCATCCTTGCTCTTCAGGCGAGTGGGGTAGATATGATTGAGCTGGGTGTGCCTTTTTCTGATCCTTTAGCTGATGGCCCGATAATTCAGAAGGCAGCTTCTCTTGCTCTGAAACAAGGGGCAGATATAGAGAAATTATTTATTACTTTGGAAGGGATAAAAAAATCTCTAAAAATACCTTTGGTAATTATGACTTACTACAACCCACTTTTTAAATTCGGCATAGAAAAATTTTTTACGAAAATGCAAGCAGTGGAAGTTTCAGGAATAATAGTTGTAGATTTACCTCATGATGAGAGTAGAAACTATATAGAAAAAACCAGAAAATTTGATTTAGAAACGGTTTTTTTTATTACCCCTACAACTTCTAAATCCCGACAGGAGAAAATTGTCAAAATCTCTCAAGGGTTCATCTACTATATTTCTGTTACAGGGATAACCGGCCCTAAAAGTTTTACTTTTACTCCTTTAACCTCTTACGTAAAAGACTTAAAAAAGATAACCGAGTTGCCTATATGTGTAGGTTTTGGTGTTCATACGCCGCTTCAGGTAGAAAAAATAAGAAGCTTTAGTGATGGAGTAATAGTAGGAAGCGGGATTGTGGAGTTTATAGGAAAGCATTTTCGCCAGAAGAATTTTTTAAATAAATTAAAAACCTATGTAAATTTTTTAAACGGCAGGGAATATGCATGAAATAATAAATGTAAACGGGGTAAGTCTTATATTTTCTCCTTTTGAGGATGTAGAAACAGCATCCTTGGGAATATTCGTGAAGATTGGCTCTCGATATGAAACAAAACTTCAAAAAGGAATCGCGCACTTCTTAGAACATATTCTTTTTAAAGGAAGCAAGGCTTATTCTTATCGCCAAATAAAAAGAGAAATTGAGGGAAGAGGTGGCTCTTTAAACGGATTTACTTCTCAGGAGTTATCAGGCTACTATGCCATTTTTTTAAGTAAAAACTTAAAGCCAACCTTGGATATTCTTTTAGATATGGTATTCAACCCTCGATTTATAAAAGAAGAAATAGAAAAGGAGAGAAATGTAATTTTAGAAGAGATAAAGATGTACAATGATCTTCCCGCGTCACGCGCGGTGACGCTTTTAGATAAATTGCTTTGGAACGGCCATCCTTTAGGAGAAGAAGTTATTGGAAATCCCGCTACCATTAAAAGGTTAAAGAGAAGCGATTTGGTAAATTTTAAAAATAATTATTATCAACCTCACAATATGGTTATTTCCTGCAGCGGAAATTTTTCTAAAGAAAATTTAGTTAAATTATTAAGGGAAAAAATTAGAATAGGCTCTTTGAAAGTAAAATTTAAAATAACTCCTCCCCCTCCTTTAAGAGGACTATATATTAAAGAAGAAAAGAGGCAAATAGAGCAGTGTCATCTTTGTTTGGGCTTTAGAAGCGTATCTTACATAAGTAAAGAAAGATTTATTGCCGAGCTTATGAGTGTTATTTTAGGAGCAAACATGAGCAGTCGCTTGTTTGAAGAGGTGAGAGAGAAAAAGGCTTTATGTTATGATATTTCTACAGAGGCACGAAAATATAAAGATAGCGGCGCTTTTGTAATCCATTTAGGGTTAGATAAAAGTAAAATAACCACAGCACTGGGGAGTATTTTTAAAGAGCTAAAAAAGATTAAAAAGAAAGATGTATCCCTTAAAGAACTAAGTAGGGCAAAGGATTTTTATTTAGGACAAATTGCCATGGGTATAGAAAGGCCGCAGGGGAGAATGTTTTACCTTGCAGAAAGTTACCTTACGTTAGGTAAAATTTATACTTTTAGTGACGTTAAAAGAGAGATAGAAGGCATCAGCCCTTCTAAGATTAGAAATTTTGCCAAGAAAATATTTAATTTTCGCAATAGTTGCATTTCCTGCGTAGGAAATGAGGAAGGCGTAGGGACGAGATTGAAAGAAGTTGTAGAAAAGGCCAAATGACATAAATTATGAACGCTTCGTCATCAGAGGTTAAAGCCAAAGTTCTAAAACTCCTGGAATTTGTTTTAGAAAAGCAAGCAAATGAGCCGGTTATTTTAGATGTAAGAAAAACCGGCCTCAGCGATTATTTTATTATTTGTTCAGCACCATCGGAAGAGCAAGTAAGGGCAATTTATAACCAAGTTTTAAAGCAGTGCAAGAAAAATAAAATAAAAATCTATCATCGTCAAGATGATGAGTTAAGCTGTTGGGTTCTTCTCGATTTCTTCGATGTCATTCTGCATGTTTTTACTGATGAAGCAAGATATTTTTACAACCTCGAATATTTATGGCAGCCGGCAATAAAAATGAGTTCGATTCCTCCTGCCCCAAAAAAATCATCAAAAACTTAATTACACATCAGACTGGAGTCAAATTTTTCTAATGAAAAATTTCGAGTTGCAGTTGTGTTAAAAACTAACTAAGAAAAAAAATTAAAAAAAACAGAAAAAGTATTGACATTTTTTTTAAATTTGGTAAATTAGTATAGACGATAGATTTAGTGTAGTGTTGAGGAAATAAAAAGGAGGTGTTAGATGGCAGTAAAGAAAGCAAAAAAGAAGGTAGTCAAAAAAGCAGCTAAGAAAAAGAAGAAGTAAGCGACTTTGAGTTTTATATAAAACCCCGTACTTACAAAAGTACGGGGTTTTGCTTTATGTACTTCGTATAAATCTTTCTATTGTAAGGTCTGAATTAATGTGTTAAATTAATCTAATGGATGAACGACGTCAAGCTGTCAGGTTAAGTGAATCTCTGCGGATAACTTATAAGCTCGCCAATCAGAAGTCCCGCCATCAAATTGCTTCTGTCATTGACGATATTAGTGGTGTAGGATTGAAGTTTCCTTCCATTCAAAAATTACAGCCGGGAATGGTTTTGCAGCTATGGATTAACTTTGGAAGAACGATTGTACCAGCTGTGGCAGAAGTGGCGTGGATAAAGGAAAGGAAGGATGCGCGATTCCCCCATACAATGGGAATAAAGTTTACTAAGATTGACCCCCTTGGCCTGAAAAAGATTGTTGCGTATATTCGTAATAGAACAGAAAAAGGAAAGACATCCGGCCTTGAGATAGTTGATTAAGAGTAGAACAATATTTTAAAGAATAAAATGTAACTTTGACATTTCGGGCTAACTTTAGATGCGTAAATAGTCAGTAAAGTACATTCTATTGCAAATTGCAAAGTGAAAAATGAAAAATGCAAAATTAAGACAGTGAAATGAAGAATAAACTTGGGGAGAAGTAGGAGGTTTGGTAGATATCATTGCAAAGTCAGTAATTACTGCAAAAAAAATAAATAATTTTAGCTTTTTCAATTT
>JAHJHM010000091.1 GCA_018823915.1 Candidatus Omnitrophota bacterium | reverse complement strand
TGCAAATTGCAAATTGTAAATTGTAAAAGTTAGAATTAAACACTTGCACACAAAACTCATATCTCTTACCTTTGCATTTTTCACTTTGCAATCTGCACTTTGCATTTTGCAATAGAGTGTATTTTACTGACCATTTACAGACATTATAATACCCTAAAATTACAAAAACTACAACAAAAAAAATTAAGCTTAAGGAATGACGATTTTGGAAATAGTCATAGTAAAATTCAATATGTCGGAGTTCTCAGTCCGGGGTTTTATATTAAATTTTTCTACGGCTAGGAGCGCGCAAGAATTTTCTATTTTATAGATAAAATCTGCTGCCTGAGACATCTTGCTTTTATAGGTAATATCTACACCATACTTCTTAACTCCTCCTTCCTCTTTTACTCCCGTCGGTTTAATTTCTATAAGAATAAAAGAAAATTCTTTAGCGAAAGATTCTATCTGTTTTAAGAGAGAGACGATTTCTTCCTCGTCAGAAAGTTCCTTTCCAATATAAGAAGAATATTTTTCTAAATCCTGAGATATTTTATCTTTGCGGGCAATTATCCGGAAATTTTCTTTGATGATTGTTTCTTGATCCTGAATTTCCCTATTTAAAATTTCCAGCTTATTCATAATGGGTTGAAAAATGAACCTATCTAAAAATACCAACGAAATGAAGATGAAGGCAGAATATAGGAGCATTTTTTCCTTTTTGGATAACCGGGAAAGAAATGTCTGAAATAATCTCCTCAGCATATTATTCTAAAGCGCTGCTTGCTTCAAAGTCGGCCAGATCTTCTCCCTGCCTTCTTTGGGTAGTTGTATGCTTTACTTTAACATTCTTAAAACAGGAGGAAGTTTCTAAGGCGTTAACGAAAGAAAATATTTCCGCCATTGATTTCGAGGTTCCTTTTAATGTAACTCCTTCCTTTATTTCGAAAGTAACATTGGTAAAATGTATAGACTGAGGAATGACTTTGTATAATTCAACTAATACTTCTAAAGATTTTCCTCTTAAAGCCAGGCAGTTTTTTATGATTCTTATTTTTATCATTGCATCAGTCCATTCTTTAGCTTCCTCATTTAAGCCTTGGTATTTCATTCTTAATTTTCCTAAATAAGCGCCTTTTGTATATATCCTGGTTAAAAAAATTCCCCCGATAAGGAAAGAAACTATCATAATCAATATACCCATTTTAACAACTTTTTTAAATTTTTCTTCCAGCAATCTTTTTATCTTCATCTCTTGAGGCATAAGATTGATTTCGTACTTATCGTAATTTGCTGAAGAAACAATGAGAGGCAAAAACGAAACTAACTTCCCGGTTTCTTTAAATGCGGCCGGTATTTTTAAACTCTCAAAGTAAGATATTGTTTCTATGGGTAAGGTTAAATTTTTTCTTAAAAAAGCTTCCAGGCCCTCTAAATCTTCCAAGGCTCCGCTCAATACGAATTTTTCCGGTAATCGTCCAACTCCTTCTTTTCCATAAGTTTCTAAGGAATTGTTGATTTCTTCTTTGAACTTGACATACAAATTCACTATTCTTGAAAGATGAATTCTGCCTAAAGGAATAGTCCTGATAAATGCCGGCTTGCCGCTGATGGCAATAATAAAATCAGTAAATTTAGAATCAATATGGACGATACACACAGGGTCTTTTTCCGTCTTAAAAAGTGAATGGTGCCAATAAGCAATAGCCTCGGAAGCAAAAAGTATTTTTTCCGTTTCAAGGCCGGCTTTATTCAGGATATTAATCCCCTGACTGATTACATCTTTATGGACTATAACCAATAATACCTTGGTATATTTTTCCTGATATTTGTCTATGGAAATATGGCCGATAATTACTTCTTCTTTAGAATAGGGAGTGTATCTGGCCGTTTGAAGTCTAACGGCGCTTTCTATTTCTTGAGGGTCGCAAGAGGGTATCTCGATATTTTTTGTAGTTATTAAAGAAGAAGGGATAACAATTATGGCCGTGGTTTTTTTTATCTTAATATCTGCAAAGGTGCCCTTAATGAAGCCGGGGGCATCGATAGAAAACCCTTCTACATTCTTATTTATCAATTTCAATATTTCATTTTTTCTCCCAAGCTCAACATAAGTCAATTTCAAACTACTCTCTAAGATCTCTATCCCTACGACGCTCTTCTTTTGGAATAATGTCATCATTTAACTTTACACTTTTGACGATGTCAGTTTTGTCTACACTTATGCCTTTGTTAAAAGTGTCAACTTAAGGTTTCAGAAGCTAAACCCAGATTTTGCCTTTGCCAATAGACTATCTTTCCTTCTTGGGTCCTGAATATACAAACTATTTTACAGTATTCGTCTCTTCCGTCAAGTTTTCCCTGGCTTTTGATCATGAAATTTTCTGAACAAACCGTAAATAGACCTTGAGAAATTAAATTGCTTAAGTTTTGTCTCTCTTCTTGCGAAAGTTCGCAGAATTGATGAAGATCAGAAATAATATTGGAAATCGCACTAAATGCATTATCGTCATCAGTAGCTTCTATAGAATCATGGCCGCGGCGAAATCTTATAATTTTATCCGCCAATTCCTCTTTGAGGCCTAAGCAAACCAAAACTAAACCCTCGACAGTATTAATATTAATTTTACCATCGGTATATACCGTAACATAATCTTTTATCCGGGAAAACGTTTTTTCGTCTATACTTTTAATTAACAATAATTCTTCTATGCTTTCTAAGGGGCTATTTTTGCTATCCGCGTCTCTCCAATCAATGATAGCGGTAGCTATCTCATCTGCTTGAGTTCGGTCAAAACCTGTCTGTCTTTGAAATAAAAAACTAATCATTTCTCGGCCTGCCTTATTAACATTTATTTTTCTTTCCTCATCAATTGCCCCAAAACGACTTAAAACATCGCCATTTTCCCAAGATCGATGTGAATAACTGATGCTAAATTTCCCTTCCCCCGCAGGTATTTCTCTAAAACTTTCGGGGTTACTGCTCCAGGTATCTTTAAGGCAATCATACTCGGGATATTCTTTCTTTTTTGCCTTTATCTGAGCAATTGCCCTATTTACACCCGCTAAAGCGATAAGATAAACTTTATTCTTATCCTCCAGGCGGTTAACAAACCTTATTTTTTGCTGTACGCGGTGGCCTAGGGAAACAGCGAATATAGCAAGAAGGACAATCGTCCATAGAACAACGAAAAAAATGCTCCCCCTTCGGCTACCCTCAGGGCAATTACTCCTCCAACTCTTATTCCAACCCCCATCAATATTTATTGCCCTTTGCATGGTTAAGTTTACGCTTTAGATTTTGTGTAATGTTGAATGTGAGATGTGTAATGTCCAAATTCTTAGTAATCTACATTCTCTAGATTCATTACACTTTACACTTTACACTTTCCCCACACATTATACTTTGTCAACTTAAGGAAATTGGCCCGTAAATATTCAGTGAACCACGTCTGTTTTTTCTGAATATTCAGTGCAAAATGCAAATTGAAAATTGCATACCCTAACGGGCACAAGCAAGTTAAAATTATTTATTTTTCTTTGCCGTAATTACTAATTTTGCAATAATCT
>JAHJHM010000090.1 GCA_018823915.1 Candidatus Omnitrophota bacterium | reverse complement strand
GCCTGTAGAATAAGTCCAAAACTCGAAAATTGGAGAATCTTGGCATTTATAACATGCTGGGGGACAATGAGTTAAATTTTTAACATTTTGTAAGTTCTATAAAAATAGGGTTTTTTTACAGGCTCGTTAGGAGCAAATTAAAAAATAAAAATTATGAAGATGAAAAAAATAATAAAAAAAATAAAAGAAATAATTTTAGACATTTGGAAATATGTGTTTTGTGAGGCATTTGATCTAAAACCAAAGACGAAAGATGATAAAAAATTTCTAAAACTTTTTGGCTGCTGCGTTCTTTTAGGGCTTCTTTAGAAAAACCCGATAGCAGCTTTACAGATAACAGGCACAATATTTTTAATAAAAAAGATAAAGAATTATTCCTGATATGGTATACTTTAGAGTAGGAGGATTATAGATGCCAATAATTTCTAAGTTTTTCGGGATTGTTGTACGAATGTTCTATGATGAACATAATCCACCGCATATACATGTAGAATACCAAAATAAAAAGGGTGTTTTTGATTTATCTGGTAATATACTTCGCGGAAAGTTAGATTCCAAAACAGCAACGAAGCTTACTAGAGAATGGATCGATATTCACGTTTCAGATCTTCAGGAAGATTGGGAGTTAGCTAAATCCGGCAAAGAAACTAAACCAATAATCCCGTTAAATTGAGGTGAAATATGTGGGACATGAATGAAGTAAAAAAAATTGAATATGTTAGTGGATACACTTATCATATCGTCTTCGATGACGGCAGAGAAGGGGATATAGACTTTTCAGATTATCTTAATAAAGGTAGAGTATTCAAAATATTTAAAAATCTACAATTTTTCAAAAAAGCGATTATCGACGGAGGCACAATAGCTTGGCCCAATGGAGTTGATATCGCCCCCGAAACTTTATACGAAAAAATAAACTCCTAACCAGGCAATGCACCTGACCTTTTTCCGCCGCTAAAGCGACTCCAAAAGGCAGGTGATTTCTGGCGTTAGAGTGAATCTCCACCGACTAAAGTCGGTGGCTTCTGTTTTAATATTTCCTGAATATTCCCACCAACTTTGTTGGTGGACAACATAAGGCGTGGGACCTTCGCCCCCACGCCCCACCACCGACTGAAGTCGGTGGATTTGCTCCTCATTAAAACAATAAAAAAGTAATAAAGCATATTGTCATTATTTGACGCCCGTTAAAAATTTCTTGTATTTTAGGCGGCGAAATGGTATCTTTAATACAGAGGTGAAAACAATGAAGAATAATTATCGGTTACCTATTTTAATTGAAAAGGATGAAGATGGGTTTTACGTAGTAGAATGCCCGGTTTTTAGTGGTTGCTACACTCAAGGCAAGACTATGGAAGAAGCCTTGAAAAATATCCGCGAAGTTATTGCCCTATGTCTGGAAGAGAAAGAAAACAAAGACGCTCTAAAGAATTTTCATCCTCAAGAATTAATGTTTTCTACCCTATCTTATGCCTAAATTGCCCTTAATATCTGCCAAGGAAGCAATAAAAGCGTTTGAAAAGCTCAACTACCAAATTATACGCCAACGCGGAAGTCATATCAGAATGCGCAACCCAAACGATCAAACTAAACCTCCCTTAACTATTCCAAATCATAAAACTTTAGGTAAAGGCTTATTGCGCAAGCTATTGAGAGATACCGAATTAACAACTGAAGAGTTTTTAAAATTATTAAAATAAAAAAAGCTAACATCTATATGACCCCCGATGTCAAGAGATAAAAAACTACCGTAAAATATTCTTCTGGAATAAATATATCAATATTCTTAAACAATTAATAAAAACATACATCCGGCTTATTCTCAAATCAGCATCAGAATGACTCTGTGCACCCACAGGGCACAGGCCAAAACATCTATTCGAGCTCATCAACCAAGCGCCGGATGTTCTTATGGAACAAGCCGGTGCGGCCTTAGTACAGTAAAAACTGTCCGTCTCAGACCTGCCTGCCTCAGTGTCTTTGTCATTAGTAACAGCCTCCTTAAAACCATTATAAGGCTTGTTACCGAAACCGTGAAGAACTACACTGCTGGCAGGCAGCCGACCTTCCTCCGCCGCTTACGCGGCTACGTCGGGCGGTTGATTTTTGTGTTAGCGCTAAATATAAAATTTTCTTGACATTCCGTACGTTATGTGGTACGCTTCAATTAGGGGGTGATTGAAATGACAACGCTTACAGTAAGCGACGCACGAGCAAAGTTATATAAATTATTAGATACAACAGCTTTGTCTCACGAACCTATCCACATTACTGGTAAAAGGCATAATGCCATTCTAGTTGCAGAAGATGATTGGCGCGCAATCAAGGAAACATTATATCTGCTTTCAATTCCGGGAATGAGAAAATCTGTTCGACAAGGGTTAAAAACCCCTCTCAAAAATTGCGGTAGAGTATTGAAGTGGTAAGCTGGAAACTCATTTATACAAAACAAGCGCAAAAAGACGCAAAAAAACTTTCTGCTGCGGGATTACGCCCAAAAGCAGAAACTATACTTGAAATCCTAAAAAATAATCCATTTCAAATTTCCCCTCCCTTTGAAAAATTAGTAGGTGATCTTAAAGGGGCTTATTCCCGCAGGATAAACATTCAACATCGTCTTGTTTATCAGGTTATAAAACGGTATAAAGCGGTAAAAGTTATTCGAATGTGGACCCACTATGAATAATCGTAACAAAAATATAAATATTGCCTAACAAGGCATCCATGAAAACATCTGTCAAGTAAAAAACATATAAGCTTTTCCTAAGAGTTAAAAAGTAAATAGTCAGTAAAGTACGTTTTATTGCAAAATGCAAATTGAAAATTGCAAAAGTTAAAATTATTTATTTTTCTTTGCCGTAATTACTAATTTTGCAATAATCT
>JAHJHM010000089.1 GCA_018823915.1 Candidatus Omnitrophota bacterium | reverse complement strand
TGAACAAAAAAGAGGTTGCTGAAAGCAAAAAACGATAATAGAATATAAAAGCAGCGGGAAAAGGAACTTTAAAGATAAGCGGTGGCTTTGAAATATGCCTTTTTCTACAGACTCGTTAGCTTTAAAAATAATAGGGAAAAAGAAAAAAAATTATGAATATTGACAAAATTGATAAAATGTTGTATATTTTAAGTGTAATCATCCCTAGTGGGATTTATCTCACTAGCCACCTCTGGGTTACGATCCAGAGGTTTTTTTATTTATATGAATAGAGTAACATTTTTAATCGATGGTTTTAATGTCTACCATTCCATTTTAAGTCTTAAAAGACATACGGGCTATCTCGCAAAATGGCTTAATCTATCCTCTCTCTGTAAATCATATCTTAATTTATTCAGCAAAGATGCTCGACTTAAAGATATCTACTATTTTTCAGCATTAGCTCATTACTTAAGCGCTAAAGACCCGAACAAAATAACAAAACATAAGAATTACATTGCTTGTCTTGAATCGTTAGGTCTTAATGTTGAGCTTGGACGATTTAAAGAAAAGGATGTATTTTGTGACCGCTGTAAAAGCATGATCTTAAAGCATGAAGAAAAAGAAACTGATGTGGCGATTGGCGTAAAATTGCTAGAAATTCTGTTTACTGATTCTTGCGATAGCGTTATTATCGTCTCTGGCGATACTGATTTATCTCCGGCCATCAGAAAAGGTACAGAACTATTTCCAAATAAAAGAATAATTTTTGCTTTTCCGTTTGCTCGAAAAAATAAAGAATTACTTTCATTGGCACCGGAATCTTTCTCCATAAGCAAAAGGCAGTATATCCGCCATCAACTGCCTAATCCAGTAATTTTAAAGGATGGCAAAGAAATATATAAACCTAGTTCTTGGTAATAATTTCAAGCTAACATCTATATGACCCCCGATGTCAAGAGATAAAAAACTACCGTTTTACCGCTTCATATAGGACAGCGCCAGAAAAAAAAGTAAATATACTGAAGATAGCGGTTCCCACGGAAATAAACGGAAGTTATATCGGCAAGTCGGTCATGGCATTTAATTTTAAGGGGACAAGATACGCAGTAAGGTTTTGGAAGGATATACTTATAGAAATATGTAATGTAATGAGTAGCATGCATAGAAATAACTTCGAACGAGTGCTTACCCTTCAAGGTAGAAAAAGACCGTACTTTACCAAGAATGCAAACGAATTAAGGCTTCCGGAAAAGATAAAAAATACAGATATATTCGCGGAGACAAATTTAAGTGCAAATGGAATCGTAAAAATGGGTTTGGATGTTTTATCACTATTTGGTTACCGAAAAGAAGATTTTACCATAGAAGCACATTGAATAAATATTATCATCTAATGGCGAGTTGAAAACCTTTGCGCTCACTCACCGTTAGACAAAAAAATGAAAAATATTTCTAAAAAACAAAAGGAGGGGAAATGCCAATAATTTCAATGTTTTATGGAATACTTGTTGCGATTTATTACGAAGATACCAGGCGTCATAATAAGCCGCATATTCATGTCCGCTATCAAGGAAAAAAAGCTTCGATTTCTATTGAAGATTGAACTGTGCTTGCAGGAGATTTTCCAGCAAAACAACTACGGATGGGTATAGCCTGGATTGACATTCATAAAGATGAACTTATAGCTGACTGGGAATTGGCGGTATCTGGAGAAGAACCTTTCCGCATTGCCCCGCTACAATAATTATGGAGGAACTTATGGAAAAATTATTAGATGTTATTAAGGTTGAGCCTCACAAGGATAATACACTATTGCTTGTTTTCGAAAACCAGGAGAAACGGTTATTTGATATGACGCCATATTTAGACAAAAAGCCATTTATAAAGCTTAAGGTTTCAGAATTATTTATAAAAGCAACAGTTGCGTATGGTACTGTCGTATGGCCTGGCAATATTGATATTGCTCCTGAAACTTTATGGGATTATTCAAAAAACATCTAACATTGGCAGCCGACAATGTTAGATGGAAACTAAAATAATAATTTTTCAGTGTAACAAGGAGGCGTTAAATGACAACTGATGTGATACGTGAGGTACTGGGGTGGTGTTGCGTAATCAATATGGGATTATTGCTGTGGTGGTTTCTATTTTTCACGTTAGCACATGATTTGGTCTATCGACTCCATGGAAAATGGTTTAAACTATCGGTAGAGAAATTTGATATGGTTCATTATGCCGGCATAGCGTTTTTCAAAATATGCATATTCACATTCAACCTTGTCCCCTACTTTGCCTTACGTATTGTGGGATAGCAATGCATTAAAGCGGCTTCGCCGGGCAATAGTTTATTAATCCTACGGCGAACATAGCGGCGGTTTCTGCCTTCAAAATGTGTGAAGACAGCCTAACGAATTGAAAATTGTTTTCTTTTAATTTAGCAAGTTCAGGCTGAGTTAAATCTCCTTTCGGGCCAACGATAATCAATATTTCTTTCCATTCCTTATTTATAATTTCCTCTAAATTACTCCCATGAAACGCTGCTACAAGCTTAACTTTATAATTACTCTTAGCAATCTCTTTAAAATCTAAAGCATCATAAATTTGGGGAATCCACAGCCTCTCTGATTGCCTTGCTGCTTCTATAATTATTTTTTTCCATCTCGTTAGTTTATTGGGTGAAGGAACCATTCTTATGCTGCGCTCGCAGATAAAAGGAATAAAAGCAAATACTCCTAGCTCGGTAGCTTTCTGCAAGATAAAATCAATCTTTTCTTCTTTCAAAAACGGGAAACCTAGAATTATTTTTTTCTCGGGAAGGCTTTGCTCTTTTTCTATTGCTTTTTTTTCTATCAAAACAGAACGGTTTTTGAGTTTTTTTATCTCGTATAGATATTCCCTTCCTTTGCCGTCAAAAATATACAATTCTTCATTTACTTTTAAACGCAAAACATCTTTTACTTTATGAATGATTCCTTTCTCATCTAAATCTATGAACTCGCTAATTTTTTCTGGTTCAATATAGACTCTTATTTTAGACATCTTGTATTTGCGAAAATTGGCGTTTCCGCCAGAGGCGGATCCGCCTTCGGAGGAAGATTCGCGTTTATTCGCGCTTAATCAGATTCGTTAAAAACAATGGCAGAAAACCTATAAATAATAACGCTTTTATCCTTATAGGTGTTGGCCGGCAAATTTGCCTTCATGCAAGTATGCTCCAGGAAAGTCTTTTTGTCCCATCCCCACTCTAGGGGTACTTGAGGAAGGAGCAGCCCGGAATAAAATCCTTTTTTAATCATAAGCCCATGTTTACCTACTTCTATCTCCTCTAAATTTTCTACTTTGACAAAAGGTGTTAATACTGAAATTTCAATTTCGATATCTTCTAATTCTTCATAATTAACCGGAGGAAATCGAGAATCATTTAAGGCAGAATCAATCGCCACTTTTGATATGACCTCGTATAAAGGAATATCAGCAACTATCCTTCCAACGCAGCCTCGAAGCTGGCCTTTCTTCTTTAGGGTAACAAATGCTCCCCTTTTCTCTTTTAAATTTTCTGATTCTACCGTAATTTGAGGAACTTTTTTCTCTTTTAAGTAACTTTCCAGAGTCGAACGCGCTATGTTTAATAAATGTTTTTTTTCTTCATCATTTAAACTGTACTCCTCCATCTTCCCCTCCTTATTACTGGTGACCGGTGACTGGTGACTGGTGACCTTTTTATATGCTGCCGCACTTAGATATCCGACAACTTTCATTTTGTCTCCTGCCATATCTCCTGAATTAGCGTATTTTAAAATTTTTATATCCCCTTCTTTTATTTGTGCATAAATAAGAAATGTCACAAGAGGAGATATTCCGCAAGCCCTACCCCCTCCAAATTGTCGAGAAAACCATAAAGAATGCGCGTCTTTCTTTTTGATAAATTTGGTTGTGTCTTTATCTATTTCTACTGCCTTCGCATAAGTTTGATAGTGAGAAAGGTCGGTGGAGATAACTAAAAGAATGTTTCTGGAAGAAGAAACCTGTGATAATTTCTCTGCCAGCTGTTTCATTTGTTCATAATCTACTTTTCCAAAAAGAATAGGGAGAATTTTTACTTTACCCAGCGTCTTAATCACAAAAGGAAGCTCCACCTCAATGCAATGCTCGCCATAAAAATATTTTGGTTCGAATATAGCGAACTCTAAAGATTTAAATCCTTCGGCAAGTTGACTGTCTACCTCTAAACCGCCCAAAGGCGTATCAAAGGAGCCTGATGGATATATACTTATACCATCAAAATGATACCGGTGAGTTGGTCCCAAAAGAACTACCGTATCAAATTTTTTATCTTCCAGGATTTTAAAACTACAGGCAGCAACCGGGCCGGAATAAATATATCCGGCATGAGGAGAAATTACTCCTAGTATCTGCTCATTGGAAGAAGGAATCTTAACATCCTTTAAAAACCTATCTATTTTAGAGTTTAAAATTTCTTTATCTTTAGGATAAAAGGAACCGGCAAATTCCGCCATTTTTATATCTTGAGAGCAAACCACATTTATCCATGGGGATAGACCCTCCTCATACCTTTGAAGGGGGGGTCTTATCGCCAGAGTAAAAATAAAGATAAGGGAAATACTGGCTTTCTTCATTAGGTTTATTCCTGATAAGTGGCAGCAATCCCTATATTTTCTATCCCTGCTCTTTTACCTGAATCCCACACTTGCACTACTGCCCCCAAGCTGGCATCTCTATCTGCTTTTATAGAGAGAGAACTATACTTTTTTTTCTTTAAAATACTTTCTACTTCATCCGGGATTAAAGGCTTACCTTCTAAGTAAATTATATCTTCACTGGAGATAACAACAGTAAGAGCCTCAAGTCCCATCTCATCTTTAGCTGATGCCTCTGGAAGTTTTACATTTATCCCAGTAGTAGCTATAAAACTAGAGGTGAGCATAAAAAATATAAGGAGGAGAAAAAGACAATCGATGAGCGGAGCAATATCAATTTGCCGCAGGCCGGCCTCTACTTTTGCCATCCTTTTAAACTTCATTTCAATGAGACTTGCATTTTTTTACTAAAAAATGCCTAGTCGAATTGATCCCGAAGCGCTTCTGAAAAATGTCGCAAGAGATTTTTCAGATATCCAGGCGCGAGGGACAATATCTAAGTAGTACATTTTTTACTTACTTATTTTATCTTTGGAGTGGAACTTTGAGAGAATACCTCTATTAGTTCAACGGCTGCGATTTCTGCCTCTCGCACATATAAGTTTACTTTGTGCACGAAGTAGTTATAAGCAATATAGGCAGGTATTGCTACGCATAAGCCGCCTACGGTAGTATGAAGCGCTACCCGTATTCCTCCCGCCAGGGTTGATGGATTAACCATTCCCGCGACCGCGGTTACTTCTTCTATATTCTGAAAACATTTTACCAATCCTACTACTGTTCCCAAAAGCCCTATGAGAGGAGAAATATGGGCAAGGGTACTTAAAAAATTTAAATTCTTTTCCAATTTGGGAATTTCACATAAAGATGCGTTTTCCATTGTCTCTCTAACAATTTCCCGAGACCCATCGCAGTAAAAAAGTCCAGCTTTTAGAATATTAGTGAGATAGAATGATTTTGTCTTGCAAATGTCAATTGCTTCTGTAATTTTATTTTTGCGCACACACTCTAAGACCTCAGAGAGAATGAGTGTTGATTTAAACTTGCTAACACTAAAAAAATAAAAAAATAAGCGCTCAACGATAATCATCACGGAAAAAAAAGAACATATAAATATCGGCAACATCAGCCATCCGCCATCAATTATAAATTTCCACATATTAACCTCTCAATGAGCGCGTCACTTATGGGTAAATATTCACTGAACACCGTCCAAATTCTTTTGAATATCCAGTGAATATTCAGTGCAAAATGCAAATTGCAAATTGTAAATTGTAAAAGTTAGAATTAAACACTTGCACACAAAACTCATATCTCTTACCTTTGCATTT
>JAHJHM010000088.1 GCA_018823915.1 Candidatus Omnitrophota bacterium | reverse complement strand
TGGTCTATTAAATTAGGTTTAACCTGTGTGTTTAAAAATCATGCTATTTTTACAGTTTTTAATTAAGTGTAGAATCAGAGAGGAGGCCTGATGCAAGATAATCAACTGTTTGTATCGGTAGTTATTCCTATATTTAATGAAGAGGAAAATATTGCTCAATTATGCAAGGAGATTAAGTTGGCATTAGAGAGTTTAGGCAGAGACTATGAAATCATTCTTGTAGACGACGGAAGCGAGGATGGGAGTTTAAAGGTATTAAAAGAGCTTGCAAGCAAAGATAGATTATTGAGAGTAATATCCTTTTTCAGAAACTTTGGCCAAACAGCAGCATTGGTAAGCGGGATGAATAATGCTTCAGGAGAAATTATTGTTTTTCTGGACGGAGATTTGCAAAATGATCCCCAGGATATACCATTATTGGTTAAGAAGATTGAGGAAGGGTATGATGTGGTTAGCGGATGGAGAAAACAACGAAAAGACTCTTTTCTAAGCAGATGTCTTCCTTCATTTCTTGCCAATAAATTAATTTCTTTAATCAGCGGAGTGCACCTGCATGATTATGGATGTACTTTAAAGGCATACAAGGCAGATATTTTAAAGAATATCAAGCTTTATGGAGAAATGCATAGATTTATCCCTATATACGCGTTTTGGCTGGGAGCAAAAATTGTAGAGGTACCCGTGAATCATCGCCCCCGTATTTATGGCAAGACTAAATATAATATCGGGCGTGTATTCAAAGTTATTCTTGATCTGCTAACGATTAAGTTTCTTGCCCATTACAGGACAAAACCAATTTATGTTTTTGGAGGAAGCGGTCTCGTTGCCATAGGTTTGAGTTTTATCTGTGTAATAACGTTGATATATAATAAGCTTTTCCACGGAGTTTCTATGATTCAGAGTCCCTTTTTGATTCTCTCTGCTTTGCTTGTTATTGTAGGAGTACAATCGATATTAATGGGATTTTTAGCCGAGATGCAAATACGTACATATTTTGAGTCTTTAGGCAAACCCATCTATCATATTAAAGAAAAAATAAATCTATAGAGGCGCTGTTGCATACTACCCAACAGGCCAATGGCCTGCTGGGCTACTCAATAGAGTGTCCTGTTGGACTATCACCAGCGCCATAATTTATAACTACCTTATGTGCGGTATAATCGGTTTTGTCATTAACGACTCACAGTTAAATAAAAAAGAGGCAGAAAATATACTTTTTGAGATGTGTCAGCCTATTAGGCATAGAGGCCCTGATGACCAGGGAGTATATTGTGCCGGCTTTGACAATCAGAGTAGAGTGCCAAAAGTTGGCTTGGGCCATGTCAGATTGAGTATTATTGATTTATCGCCTGCAGGGCATCAACCAATGAGTAACGAAGATGGCTCTATTTGGTTAAGCTATAATGGAGAAATATATAATTTTTTAGAGTTAAGGGAATGTCTTGTAAGAAAAGGCCATATCTTCCGTTCCCGGACAGATAGCGAGGTTATTATTCATAGCTATGAACAGTGGGGAATGGAGTTTGTAAATAAACTTAATGGGATGTTTGCTTTTGCCTTATGGGATGGGAAGCAGGGTATTCTGATTCTCATCCGTGATCGAATGGGCCAGAAGCCCCTTTATTATTCTATTGCCGATGGCAATATCATTTTTGCTTCTGAGCCAAAGGCGATATTAAAGTTCCCCAATTTTGTAAAAGAAATTGATCCTACCTCTTTAAAGAAATATTTTTTATATGAGTATGTTCCTTCACCGCATACGATTTATAAAAATATTCAAAAGCTTGAGGCAGGAAGTGTATTGATTTGGAAAAATAAAAATATTTGTATTAGAAAATACTGGAATATATCATTTGCTAAAATAAACGATTCTAATAATATCACTACATTAAAGAATTTACTAAAAGATTCAGTAAAGAAAAGATTAATCAGCGATGTGCCTTTAGGTGTATTTTTAAGCGGAGGGATAGATTCCAGTTCTATCGTTGCCTCAATGGTTAGAATGATGCCTCATCAAGACATTAAGACCTTTTCTATAGGATTTAAAGAAGCTTCTTTTGATGAATCCTATTATGCTAGGAAAGTAGCCCGACATTTTGGCACTGATCATTGCGGGGAGGTGCTTAACCCAAAGGCTATGTTAGAAATATTGCCTGAAGTCATCTCTAATTTAGATGAGCCTTTTGCTGATGCCTCAATCATCCCTACTTATTTACTTTCTAAATTCACCAAAGAACATGTTAGCGTTGCCTTAAGCGGCGATGGTGCAGACGAGCTATTTGCTGGTTATCCTACATTTCCTGCTCATAGACTAGCGCGAATATATGAGAAAATCCCTCTTTTTTGTAAAAAAAACATTATAGAAAAAATCATATACAGCTTACCCGTTTCTTTTAATAATTTAAGTTTTGATTTTAAATTAAAGCAGTTTTTAAAAGGGATGCCTTATAATCCAGAGATTAGAAATCAGATCTGGTTAGGTTCTTTTTCTCCCCAGGAGCAGAATAATTTGTTTAGAAAGGATTTAATGGGAGAGGTTAAAGATAGTAGTATATTCCAGGATATATATACTTCGCTTAAAGATTGCGATGCGAGGAACTATCTTGAATTAATAATCTATCTTTATTGTAAGTTTTATCTTCAGGACGATATTTTAACCAAGACAGACCGGGCAAGTATGGCTCATTCCTTAGAGGTGAGAGCGCCTTTTCTTGATTACCGATTCTTAGAATATACCTTTAGTTTGCCGGCGCATTTAAAGTTAAGAGGCTTCACTACCAAATATATTTTAAAAAAAATGATGAAAAAAGACTTGCCTGCAGGTATAGTAAATAGGGCAAAAAAGGGGTTTGGCGTGCCTATTGCCAAATGGATAAAAAAGGATATCAAAGATTTAATTAGCGATGAATTAGCTTATGAGAAGATCAAAAAAGAAAATTTACTAAATCCTGATTATATTCAGCAACTATTAAAGGAGCACTTTAAAGGCACAAAAGATAACCGCAAACAACTCTGGACACTTTTAATGTTTGAGTTGTGGTATGATAAGTGGCTAAAAAATGTCCGATGAAGATGGTAGTTTTTAATTTTCCATATAAATAGGCAAGAATTATGAGAATCCTAATAATCAACTATGAATTTCCACCATTTGGAAGATGTGACAGGAAGGAAATCGGTGTAAATGGCTAAATGGTTAGAATGAAGGTGTTAATGATCGCTCCAACTCCCTTCTTTTCTGATCGAGGTTGCCATGTTCGCATCTTTGAAGAGGCCTCTTCTTTGATAAAGAAAGGAAATGAGGTTACAATCTGCACCTATCATTTAGGAAGAGATACAGGACCGATCAACATCCGACGAATTATCAATGTTCCATGGTATGCCAAGTTGGATCCAGGTCCATCATGTCATAAGCTCTATTTAGACTTTCTATTATTCCTTCTTTTATTGTGGGCATGTTACAAAGATAGGCCCGATATAATTCATGCCCATCTTCATGAAGGTGGTTTTATAGGACTTCTTCCTTCTAAACTCCTTAACATCCCATTGGCAATGGATATTCAGGGTAGTTTGGTAGAGGAGTTATTAGATCATAGCTTCTTTTCAAGAAATGGTTTTCTCTGCAAGGTGTTTACATCCCTTGAGAAATGGATCTACAAAAAGGCAAAACTGATATTTGCCAGTTCCTCAAGGAGCGCCGATTACATCAAGAAGGCATTTCAAATATCTGAAGAGAAGATAGTAGTTATCCAAGATGGTGTGGATCCAGAGCGGTTTTGTCCATGTCCTAAAAAGGAGAGATTAAGAAAGAAACTTAAGATTCCAGGCGATAAAAAGATAATTGTCTACTTAGGCACCCTGAATGAACTTGAGGGAATAGAGATACTGCTTGAGGCAGTTTCTATATTGTCTGTTAGAAGAGGTGATTTTTGCTTGTTGTTGATGGGTTATCCAAATGTGGAAAATTACAGGGATTTGGCAGCCAAATCAAACCTTAAGGATAAAGTCAGGTTTACGGGCAGGGTTGAGTATGAAAAAGCGCCGGAATATCTTTCGTTAGGTGACATAGCTGTTTCGGCCAAGGTATCAAAGACAGAGGCTAACGGAAAGTTGTATAATTACATGGCCATGGGGCTACCGACAGTCACCTTTGATACCCCAGTAGCCAGGGAGGCCCTGGGTGAATTAGGAATTTATGCTAAATTTGGTGATCCTCTCTCCTTGGCAGAACAGCTTGACGATACTATCCATAATGATGTCTTATGCAAAGAGTTAAGCTGTAAATTACGAGACAGGGCAAAGGAAAGTTTTTCCTGGGAGACAAGAGGGGAAGAGATAATGGAAAGTTATAAGAGACTTCTTAAAGAATAGATCTCGATGAATGGTTGTGTTAGGATTGGCATGGATAAAGGTAAGATTTATTAAGGATTAAGCTAGAACAGAAGGTGTATTAAAATGAATCAGGTTATTTTACAGTGTCCTATTTGTGGACATGCAACAGAAGGGGAGATTCTTAAGCACTATTCGACCTTTCCTGAGAGTTTTTTTTTAAGAACTCTTCAAGAGTCGCTTGCCAACTGCAAGAATTGTGATCTTATCTGCTTGTATCCCCAACCAACAGAAGAGATTTTAAATCAATTTTATGATGAAAAATATCTTGAAGAACAGAAATTACATCGTCGTGCGATATATAGCTACACTATGAATTTGTTTATTTCTCTGGTAAGACATCTTAGAAGAAAAGATGCATTGGGAAAGTTTGCTGTTTGGTCAATAGCTAAGCTACTTTCCTTGTTATTGTGCATTCCTCTTATCAAGAAAGATCGGCAGGGAATTCCTAAGGCATTGGATGTAGGCTGTTCGACTGGAGACGCAATGAGGTTACTTCATGAAACAGGATGGGAAGTGTATGGCTTTGACATAAACAAGACTGCTGTAATGGAAGCAAAGAGTTTATTCCCAAATAATGTATTTTTAGGACAAATAGATAATATGCATTGGTCAGATGAGGAGTTTGATCTTGTGCGTATGGCGCATGTTTTAGAACACTTGAGGGATCCAATTAAAACATTGACCGAAATTAGGAGGGTTCTTAAAGTGGGGGGGTATTTAATTGTGAGCGTACCCAATGCAGTGTCCTTAGAGAAATTAATGTTCCAAAACACCTGGCATGCATGGGACTTCCCTCACCTGTGGCATTTTAACAGACAAACAATTAGCAAAATTTTTATTGCTTCAGGCTTTAGTCCTTCTTCAATTCGTATCTATACGCCTTCAACAGGATTTGGTGTTGCATTTCATCAAGCGACTAAGAATTTTGATGGCTTTTATAAATCATGTTTGCAAATTACCACGAAGATTTATGACACATCTCTAATGCGCTGTTTTTTATTTCCGCTTGAGCAGTTAATCTCAACTATTGGATTTGGAAACACAATTGTAGCGACTGCCTGCAAGTCAAGAGAAAACTGATTATGCTTTAAAACTAAAGCTTAATTAAGGAGGGATAAGCCATGAAACTATTACTTATAAATGCCGTTAATGTTGAAGAAGAGATAGAAACAAGGTATCCACCTCTTGGCCTTGCATGCCTTTCAAGTTATCTCAAAAAACACCTTCCCGGCACCATTGTAAAGATAGTTTCTGCTGAAATCAGCAGTGAATTAGATAGCTTTAAGCCTGATATAGTTGGTATTAGTGCTGTGACCCAGAATTTTGGCATCGCAACAAGGTATGCTAAGGAGGCAAAGGACAAAGGATACCTTGTTGTCCTTGGGGGCGTTCATATATCCACTCTTCCCGAATCTCTTCCTAAATATGTGGATGTGGGGGTTATTAGTGAGGGGGAACAGACATTTTTAGAAATCCTGAGAAGATATCCCCAAACGGATTTCGAATCTATTGAGGGCGTGGTTTTTTGGAAAGATGATACCACCCTTACAACGACTTCACCGCAGGAACTAATAGAAGATCTGGACAGCATACCATTTCCTGATAGAGACGCCCTCAGGCTAGGCAAACATGCCTACATAATGACTTCTCGGGGATGTCCATTCAAATGTCGATTCTGTTCAAGTGCCAGATTCTGGGGAAGGGCCAGATTTGCGTCAGCAGAATATGTTGCTAATGAAATATCGCTGCTTGTCCAGGAAATGGGAATCAAGCGCATTACAATCTATGATGATTTGTTTACAGCTAAAAAGCCCAGGCTGCGACGTTTAGTGGAACTCCTGGAGGAAAAACAGATAACCTCTCGTGTTAAATTTTCTTGCCACTCCAGGGTAGATATTACTGATGAAGAGATAATCTCGCTACTTAAGAGAATGGGGGTTGTTTCAATAGGATTTGGACTTGAATCTGGAAACGAGAGAGTACTCCAATTCTTAAAAGGGGAAAGTATTCACCTATTAGATTCTGTTCGTGCTACCCGGTTGGCAAAGAAGTATGGATTATTTGTGAATGGATCATTTATTATTGGATCACCTGATGAAACAGAGTAAGAGATACTCGATACCTATAATTTCATGAAGAAACTCCCCTTAGATTCAGTAGATGTTTATGTCATAACACCATTTCCAGGCACATATTTCTGGGAGATTGCCAGCCGCAAGCAGCTTGTGTCACATGATATGAATTGGGATAAGTTAAATGTTAACTTTACCAAAACAGGAAAGAATGCCATTATCCTTTCCGATAGCCTTTCATATGATGAAATTCTAAATCTATACAGGCGCTTTCGGCGGTTTGCATTATTAAAAATTATTATGCGAAGCTGGAGACATCCTTTTTTTGCTGATATCCCAATGATGCTTGTTAAGCGAATCATGGGGTACTTATGCCTAATTTTTAAAATAAAGCCAAAATGAAGATTGTATTTGCGGCACTCTTTGGAATGAGTCCAAAAGGAACAGCCAGCGTGCGCCTTACCAATTGCGCAATCACTTGCTGCGCTTGGCTATGATGTTACAATAGTCTTGTCTCCCTGGACTAATCCCAAAGATTCAGGGCAGACCTGTATAGATATTGGTGAGAGAAGATGAAAAATGTTGTAACAGTAGCAGTAATAAATTACAATGGCAAAAGATACCTTGATGAGTTATTGCGTTCCATATCCGAGGCTTGCAACTACAAGACGATAGTCGTAGACAATGGCTCGGAAGATGGAAGTGTGGATTTTATAAAAGAGAATTACCCCCAGGTTGATGTTATTGCGCTGGGAAAGAACTATGGACATAGCAGGGCCTGCAATGTTGGGCTTGAAGAGGCTAAAACTAAATGGGTGTGCCTTCTTGACCATGATGTAGTGGTGACCAGGGGCTGGATTGAGGCCCTTTTAAGAATAGCTAAAGAGCGCCCTGATGGAGGGATCTTCACCTCAAGGGTTGTATACTACCATGATAAGAAGACAATTCACTCTGATGGCGGCTATGTCCATTACATTGGTCATTTAATCTCAAAAAATAATTTTTTCTCGATTCTTGAGGTAGAGAGTAAGGTCTGTGAGGTAGATGTAATGGGAAGTACATCTATTTTGGTCGATAAAGGGAAAGCAGAAAAGATCGGACTTTTTGATGAAGATTTTTTCATTGGCTACAATGATTTCGAGTTCTCGTTTAGGATGAAATTTAATGGCTACAAATGTCTCTCCATCCCTCAATCAGTGGTTTACCACAAAGTCGGGACACCTAAGTTCTCCTACCGAGGAGGCAGTAAATATCCAAAGATGGCAGCATATTATATGTTGAGAAATCGATGGATTATCATCTTAAAATTTTACTCCTTAAAGACTATTGTATTATGTAGTCCAGCTTTCCTATTTTATGAAATGGTAGTCTTTTTGACTATTCTAAAGAGGGGATTCTTGAAGGAGTATGCTAATGCCATATATTGGATAATTAGGAATTTTAGGTTGATCTATTCAAAGAGAAAAACATTACAATCCAAGCGCAAATTTAAAGATAGAGAGCTGCTTAGAGTCGGAAAGCTGACTTTTACCCCTGGCGTAGTGAGTAATTCAGTGGAGAGAATAGGGAAAACGATATTGGATAATTTCCTTATTGGATATTGGAAGATGATAAGAATTTTCTTAAGTTAAGAGGGACGTAGTTAGATAATTAGTTATTGATAATTGTAGGTATAACATGTTAAATTCAGCATATGCCCAGACAAGGAAGAATCATAAATAAGTTCATCTATACAACGGGGCAAGAAAATAGCGGAAGAGAATGGATATCTAATTATCTAACTACGTCCTTGAAACTTTGCGCTGCTCATACCGGTCAAATTCTAAATTTTTCTAATTTGGCAAATGATTGTGGAGTTACCCACAATACTGCTCGAAGCTGGCTCTCTGTTTTAGAGGCCAGTTATATTATTTTCTTACTCCCGCCGTATTATCAAAATTTTAGAAAAAGATTAATTAAGTCTCCTAAATTATATTTTACTGATAGCGGTTTAGCAGCTTATTTGTTAGGTATAAAAAATCCTGCTCATATCTTTAACCACCCCTTAAAGGGTGCACTTTTTGAGACATTTATCGTCATGGAAATCTTAAAGGGAAGGTTTAATGCCGGAGAAACCAGCAATCTTTATTATTTTCGTGACAATATAGGTAATGAGGTAGATTTGATTTTAGGTTATGGTAGAGAAACGATTCCAATAGAAATCAAATTAGGTAAAACTATCAGTAGTGATTCTCTAAGAGGTTTGAGATACTATAATAAACTAAATCCCAAAAACGGCAAAAAAGGTTATCTTATTTATGGAGGAAATGAAGATCAGTCTCGTTCCGACGTAGAGATTGTGGCCTATAAAAATATATCCCACCTCATAGATGGAACATGGGACGTAGTTAGATAATTAGTTATTGTCTTTAGCTCCAGGAAGGAGATAGGGGATATAATTAACCTTCTCACCTTATGAAATGCGGGGTGAAGAGGATGCCAGGAGGGATCCTATATGGTTTGGAAATTTGCGAACAGGATAAAAGAGGTAGATGAAGCTAAAAAACAGATTGATAAACACAGGCCGTTAAATAAACATGCAAGAGAACAATTAAAGGAATACTATCGTATAGGCCTTACATATTCCAGTAATGCTATTGAAGGAAATTCTTTAACTGAGACAGAGACCAAAATCGTCCTAGAGGATGGGATAACTATTGGCGGAAAACCTTTGAAGGATCATTATGAGGCCATAGGGCATAGCCAGGCCTATGATTTGCTGTATAAATTAGCTAAAAATGGAGATATTACAGAAAAGAATATTTTGCACTTGCATAAGTTGTTTTATTATCATATCGATACTAAACTCGCGGGCAGGTATCGGAAAGTACAGATTTTGATAACCGGAAGCGATTTTTATCCCCCGCCAGCCAGCAAAGTGCCCTCGCTGATGAAAAAATTCGCTGATTCTATGCCTGAACTAAAGAAGAAACGCCATCCAGTGGAATATGCGGCATTATTACACTTGGAATTAGTAACTATTCATCCCTTTGTGGATGGAAATGAAAGGACTGCCAGACTGTTAATGAATTTAGCCTTACTTCAGGCAGGTTATGGTATTACAATTATTTCTCCAGTGTTAAGACGGGACTACATCACCGCTATTATTAAAAGCCAAACAAAACAAAAAGATGTTAAACCGTTTGTCAATCTAATCTCAGCCATGGTTTATGAAAGTCAGCAGGATTATTTGCGGATGCTTAATGCTTTAAATCAAAAGTAGCCAAGATCGGATAGATTATCTTCAAAGAAAAGGGCGATGAGGGACGTAGTTAGATAATTAGTTATTGATAATTATGGTAAACATGTTAACTTCAGCATATGCCTAGACAAGGAAGGATAAATATAGAGGCAGGGATTTATCATGTAATACAACGAGGGATAGAGCGTCGGGAGATTTTTCTTGATGATTTTGACCGAAAAGGATTTATAAAACGGTTGGCCGAAGGATTAAAACAAACAGGACACAAATGCTATGGTTGGGTGATAATGCCCAACCATTTTCATTTAGTGATAAGGACAAGCGCAACACCTTTAAGCGATCTGATGAGAAAGCTATTGACGGGATATGCGTTGTATTTCAATAAGAAGCATAAGCGAAGCGGGTATTTATATCAGGGAAGATACAAATCGATATTATGCAAGGAAGAATCATAAATAAGTTCATCTATACAACGGGGCAAGAAAATAGCGGAAGAGAATGGATATCTAATTATCTAACTACGTCTCCGTCCGTCCCCGTCCGAGCCGGGGATTTTTTATAATACTTGACAAGGGAAAATTATTCGGATAAAATGTCCATGTTGTGAAAATTAAACAGCGACTGTTGCAGCTTAAGTTACCTTCAAACCGATCGGCATTTTTATGGGGGCCGCGAAAAGTAGGCAAAACCTATTGGATTACACATACCATAAAAAATGCTATCTATATTGATTTATTAAAAACTGATGTTTTTGCCGAGTATGCCTCCAGGCCAGCCCTCCTGCGGGAACGATATCAGAGATACACCGGCAGCCTCATCGTGATTGATGAAGTACAAAAAATTCCTCAATTATTAGATGAAGTTCACTGGTTGATTGAAAATCAAGGGTTATCTTTTTTGCTTACCGGCTCAAGCGCGAGAAAACTGCGCCGCGGACAAGCAAATCTTTTAGGAGGCCGCGCATGGCGTAGGAATATGAGGCCGCTATCTTATTTAGAAGTAACTGGTTTTAACTTGGAAAGAGTTATGACAACAGGGCTTCTTCCGCCACACTATCTTTCTCCTCAGCCAGTTGAGGATTTACGAGGCTACGTTGCCGATTATCTTAAAGAAGAGGTTGCTGCTGAAGCGCTAACCCAAAACATACCTGCTTTTAGCGAATTTTTAAGAGTTGCCGCTATTACATCAAGCGAACTCATTAATTACATTAATATCGCCAGAGAAACCGGCATTTCTCATAAAGTAGTTCGTACTTATTTTAATATTTTAGAAGATACTTATCTTGGATTCAGGGTCTCTCCGTGGAAAAAATCCAAAAATAGACGTATGATAACAACGGAGAAATTTTACCTGTTCGATGTTGGTGTTGCTAATTATCTAGCGCGCCGTCAACCGCGCATAGGAAGCGCTGAGTTTGGCAAATCTTTCGAACATTATATACTTATGGAGCTCAAGGCTTACCAAGCATATAAAAAACCTGATTTACCTATTACTTTTTGGCGGACAAGCACAGGCAGAGAAGTAGACTTTATTCTGGGAGATAAAGATATTGCTATTGAGATTAAAGGCGCTTCAGACGTGCATGAGGCAGACATAAGATCGCTACTTGCCCTTATTGAAGATGGCCCGGTTAAAAAATGTTGTGTAGTTTGTCGTGAGAGAGAACCCCGCTGGATACATAAGAATATTGAGGTATTGCCTTGGCAAATTTTTATCGAGCGCCTATGGAATGAAGATTTTTGTTAGAAATAACAAATAGGGACTGTTGCGAAACGCAATAATCCCTGATTTCAGCGATTAATGCTCGATTACAGTGAGTAAAATTATCAATGTTTTCAATCGGTGTAATCTTTTGACAATCATTGTAATCAGGCGCTGGTATATTATGCAACAGCGCCAAATAAGGAATAGGTAAACGAAACGCCTGTTATAGTTTTTCTGAAAAATACCGTTGATTACTATGAAAAAAAAGAGAGAGCCCTGGCAGAAAGAAAATAAAGGCCGGTTACGCATAGGTGATGATTGGAATGCTATCACCATTATAGCGCTTTCCCAAAACAACCCTCTAAAGGCTATTGCTGAATTTGTAGAAAATAGTATTGATGCTAAAGCTAAAAATGTTACGATTATTCGCGGCAAAGAGCGAGGGATCCAATATTTAAAGATTGTTGATGACGGGGAAGGCATCCCGTGTACAAATGAGGGGATCCCGGACTTTAAATATGTCGCTACCCATATTTGCGATTCTCTGAAGAAACGCCTTAAAGAAGAAGGTATTACCAATGTTCAGGGTGAATTTGGCATAGGCCTTTTGAGCTTTTGGACTGTAGGGCATAAGTTAGATATGATTTCTTCCGGCAGAAACGGAGCGACATATCAAATGGAGATGGAAAAGGGAAAACCGGGATATACGATCAATCATCGTTATAGATTAGTTCCTATCACAGGCGCGCAATTGACAATTTCGCCTTTGCTTGCCGGCGTGCGTTCATTAAATGGAGAGAAGATCCAAAGATACTTAGCATCTGAATTAAGAGATCGTATACGTAATTCCGGGGTAAAAGTTAAAATTATCGATAGAACCAGCCGGTTTGAGTTTGAAGTTGAACCTCGTAAATATTCCGGCCAACTTTTGCATAATTTCCCTAAACTAACTACTTCCTTAGGAGATATATATGTGGAGTTGTACCTTGATGAGAGAAGCGCGGATAATGTTATTAGTTTATTTCGTTCGGGAACAAGAGTCCTGCCTTCAATTACTATATTGGACGAATTCCAAAATGAACCATGGATTTCCGGTTATTTCCAGGGTATTATCGATGTCCCTTTTTTGCAGCTTACTCCTGGTGCGCGGGATGGAATTATCAGAGATAATAGGTTTGCTATATTGTGTGAGGCACTAAAACCCTTTAGTGAATATCTTAAGGTGATCGCCAGAGAACAGAAAGAGGCAGAAGAAGAGTGTATGAGTAGAAATGTATTACGTTCCGTACAAAAGGCTTTACGTGAAGCTATTTCAATTTTGCCCAGAGAGGATTATGATTGGTTTGATATTTATGAAAAAAACAAATATAGCGTTATAAGTAAAAAGGATCATTCTAATGCTTCTACATCCGAAGATAACGGCTTGACGCAGCAAGATAGTTTAAAGATAGTTGATGAGTACACGATACAACAAGATGGTAAAAATCAACAGAAGCGATTTTTTGAATTTGCCGGGCCGTTATTTTCCGTGAAAATACAGCCAGGTTCAGCATTGGTTGCAGTAGATAAAGACAAAACTTTTCGCGCCATAGGTGTGGATCGTCACAAGCGGCAAGTCGAAGATAACCTTTCCTTTAGTTGGGATATTTTAGAAGGAGAGGGGCGGATAGATAAGAAAGATGGTGAAATTATTACTTTTCACGCGCCTTTCGAGCCGGGATTAACTAAAATAAAAGTTGCAGTTAGGCAAAAAGAAAATGCATGCGAGTCCGAATGTATTATTACTATTGTGGATGTTATAATTAAACAGACAGCTACGAATAATGAATTATCAAGAGGTTTGCCAGGATATACCCTGGAAAATTGCCTTGGCCAGCTATGGCGCTCTAAGTATGATAATAAACGCAATGTTATTATTATAAATAGCGGCCATCGTGATTTTATTTATGCCAATAAGCAAAAAGCCAGAAAATTACGTTATATATGCCGTCTGTTTGCCAAAGAACTTATTTATCATAATGTTGTTGGGGTGCCAATTGAACAATTATTAGAGCGAATGGTAGAGTTGTCGTTGTACACAGAAGATAACTTGAAATAATAGCAGGTATCATCTATTTGAGGAAGAAGATATAGATAGTATGTAAATTTTAATTGACATTTTAAAATTACATAGTATCTAACTAATCCGAAATAGATTTAATCATTGAAAGAGGGGAAGATGTTATTCCTATTGAGATAAAGTCTAATGTTAGAATTAATAATGTTTCAATTAGGGGATTGCTGGATTTTTTGAAATTGAAAACCCCAAAGCGGATATTATTTGGAGTTGTTTTTTATCGAGGCGATCGGATTTTTAGGCTCACAGAAAAAATTTTAGCAATTCCTGTAGGATATCTTTAATTTTATACATACCATGGAGAGATTTTATGAATCAGTTGAAGCCAGTTTAATTCCATAAAAATTGGAGGTTTGAGAAAATATGATAAAAATAGGGATAAGCGGCGGCTGTGGAAGGATGGGGAGAAGAATTATAAGTTTAGCCAAGAGGGAGATAGGGGACGTAGTCAGATAGTTAGTTATTACCGATGTTTGGCATCGGGATATTTCCGATGATACTTGACATTGTAGTTACAATATGGTAACGTTTAATAGGAAAAGAAATATTAATGCTGATTACTTCTTTTGTTTGGGATAATAAAAATAGATGGCATATAGCAAGGCACGGAGTTGAGCCTTACGAAGCTGAAGGAGCCATATTATTGGATAAGCCGTTGTATTTGCGCGGGAGAGAGGATAAGTATATTTGTTATGCCACAACTAATGACGGAAGGTATTTATTTATTGTTTTTATTGTAAGAGGCCCAGGCAGGATACGAATTATTAGCGCCAGAAATATGATTAATAAAGAAAAAAAATTCTACAATAAAAAAAGGAAGGTGTAATATTATGAAAAAAAATAAATTACCTAAGTTTAAGTCCGAAGAGGAAGAAGCTAAATTTTGGGATAACAACAGCCCATTAGAGTATAAAGAAGAGTTTGCAGAAATAGAGGAACCTTTTGAATTTTCGCCAAGTCTTTTAAGGAAAGCGGTTAAAACACAAAAAGAAAGAAAGAGATTACTTACTCTGAGAATGGAACCATATCAGATAGATGTTGCAAAACTTATCGCCCGCTGGAAAGGATGTGGATACCAGACTTTAATGAGAATGTGGGTTATGGAAGGATTGCGCAGAGAAGTAAAAATACATCCTGAGATTAAAGAATTTCTTTCTTTCAAGAAATAATGTTGATAAACTCGCTATACTACATTAAGATAACCCTCTAAAAACCTAAAATTTAAAAAGAAGAAGTTCAATAAGCGGCGTTAACGAGAAATATTTCTGAAAATTGGAGGTTTAAGAAAATATGATAAAAATAGGTGTAAGCGGTGGCTGTGGGAGGATGGGGAAAAGAATTATAAAATTAGCTAAGGAGGATAAAGATTTTACAGTAGTATTTGGCTTGGAAAACAAAGAGTATTCTGATGTAGGCAAGATTATTGATGGGGTTAGGATAGGAGATGATCCCCAAGAGGTAAAAAAATGTGACTGCTTAATTGATTTTAGTGCTCCACAGGCAACAGTAGGATATATTCCCTATTTGGTTGAGTTTAGGAAATGCGCGGTTATCGGTACAACCGGTTTGGATGAAGATCAGCAAAATAAAGTAAAGGAAGCGGCAAAAAATATCCCCATTGTTTTTTCTCCTAATATGAGTGTAGGGGTTAATCTTTTATTTAAGCTAATAGATGATGCGGCAAAGATTTTAAAAGGATATCAGGTGGATATTGAGGAAGCCCATCATATTCATAAAAAGGATGCCCCTTCGGGAACAGCAAAAAAAATTGCCAAAATTATAAATGAACAAGGTTTTAGTATAAAAGTAGAGGATATAAAGGCAGAAAGAGTTGATGAGATTGTGGGAGACCACAAAGTTGTATTTGAAAGCGATGTAGATAAAATTGAACTATTTCATTCGGCAAAAACCCGAGATATTTTTGCCCAAGGCGCGCTTCTTGCGGCAAAGTGGATTATTGGTAAATCTCCAGGGCTATATTCTATGGATGATGTCTTGTTTGGTGCAAAATTTTAAAGTTTGGAGGCTGCAAGATGAGAAAATTTGAATTTTCACAGAATTTAAGGCGGTTGCCCCCTTATTTATTTGCTCAAATCGATAGGCAGAAGCAGGAGCTTAAAAAAAACGGGGTAAAATTTATTGATTTAAGCATTGGTGATCCGGACATTCCTGCCCCTAAAAAAGTAATTGATACTTTATACAAATGCGCAAAGTTAAAGGAGAATCAAAAATATGCCTTAGATCAGGGAAAATACGAGCTGCGTAAAGCTATTAAAGCCTGGTTTAAGGGAAGATTCAAAATTAATTTAGACGAAAATAGAGAGGTTCTTCCTTTAATCGGTTCAAAAGAGGGTTTAGTTCATCTTCCTTTAGGGTTTGTCAATAAAGGTGATTATGTAATTATTCCTTCACCCGGCTATCCCGGATATCGCGGGGCAGCGATTTTCTCCGGCGCAAGAAGCTACGAACTGCCTTTATTGGAAAAAAATAATTTTTTACCTGACTTAGATAAAATTCCACTATTTGTAAGAAATAAAGCAAAAATTATCTATTTAAACTATCCTAACAACCCCACTACCGCTTTAGCGCCTGTTGAATTTCTAAAGAAACTGGTAAAATTTTGTGCAAAATACGGAATTATTCTTGCCTATGATAATGCTTATTCGGAAATTTACTTTGAGGAAAAGCCTCATAGTATCTTAGAGGTTAAAGGGGCAGAGGAAATAGCTATTGAGTTTCATTCTTTCTCCAAAACTTTTTCTATGACCGGATTTAGAATCGGCTGGGCTTGCGGCAATAAAGATTTGATAAACGGCCTTTTAAAGGTAAAGACCAATATTGATTCGGGAATTTTTGGCGCTGTTCAGGAAGCGGGGAGAATTGCCTTAGATGAAGAGAAAGATTATGTTAGTAATTTGAGAAAGATATTTAAAGAGAGAAAGAATGTTTTTGTTGCTGGCCTCAAAGAAAGAGGGTTTGAAGGTATTTGTTCTCAAGCAACATTTTATGTGTGGGCAAAAATTCCTTCTCCGTTTAAGTCGTCTATAGAATTTGCCCAGCATCTTATCAAGAAAAAAAGAATTATTGCTACTCCAGGGGTCGGTTTTGGAAAGTATGGCGAGAGATTTATAAGGTTTGCCTTAACGGTCGATAAAGGTATTTTAAAAAAGGCGGTGAGGCTTATAGGTGGAAAATAATATTATTAATTATTCGATAAAGGGCAAGGAAGACCTTGCCCCTACAGGATTATGATAAATGTTTTCATCGGTATTGGTTCTAACTTAGGAGATAGGTTAGAAAATATTCATAAAGCAATTAAGTGTCTAAGGGACACTAATGGCATTGAGATAGAAAAAATTTCTTCCATAATCGAAACCGAGCCTGTAGGTAGCCAGCCTCAAGGTAAGTTTTTAAACGGAGTAGTAAAAATAAAGACAGATTTACTTCCTCAAGAGATCTTGGCTATTTTACAGGATATTGAGAATAAATTAGGAAGAGCGCGAACGATTAAGACCCCTCCTTTAGAGGTATCAGGAGGGTCTATCCCCATGGATAAAAATGGCCCGCGCACTATAGATTTAGATATTCTTTTATATGGAAACCAGATTGTAAATGAGCCGGATTTAAAAATTCCCCATCCCCGCATGCTTGAACGTAATTTTGTAATGCGACCGCTTTTAGAAATTGAACCAGAGATAGCAGAGTTAGTTAAAGTAATCAAATAATTATAATAACAATTTTGTAGGGGACGAGCATGCTCGTCCCGTTAATAAAAACTTATTAATAAGATGGTAGTTACGGGAAGTATTGATAAAGTAAGGGAAGTTATAAGAGAGGCGAGGAAGAAGGGTAAGATAGTTGGTTTTGTTCCTACGATGGGAGCTTTGCATGAGGGACATCTATCTTTAATAAAAGCAGCGCGTCGAGATTCTAGTTTTGTAGTAGTAAGTATTTTTGTTAATCCTGTTCAATTTGGGCTTAAAGAAGACTACCGCAGCTACCCCCGTAATTTTAAAAAAGATATAGAGTTAGTAAAGAAAGAAAAGATAGATTTATTATTCTATCCGCCAGCTAAAGCAATATATCCTGATGGTTTTTCTACCTACATAAGTGAGACATGTTTAAGCAGGGCTTTATGCGGTAAGTCACGCACCGGCCATTTCATAGGAGTCTGTACAGTGGTGGCAAAATTATTTAATATCATTGAGCCAGATATTGCCTATTTTGGACAGAAAGATTATCAACAGGCGCGGATTATTAAAAAGATAACCAAAGACTTAAATTTTCCTACAAAAATAAAAGTTTTGCCTATAGTGAGGGAAAGGGACGGCCTGGCAATGAGCTCAAGAAATATTTATTTAAATAGTAAAGAAAGAGAAGTTGCTCGGTGTCTTTATTCCGCCATTAATTTAGCAAAAAAATTAATAAAAAAAGGGGAAAGAAATTCCAGAAAAGTGATAAGCAAAATGGAAGAATTGATGAAATCCAAAAAAAGAGTTGAGATAGATTATATAGAAATTGTTGATGCTGATGAGTTGAACGATTTAAAGAGAATAGGGGGTAGGGCGTTAATTGCCTTGGCAGTATATGTGGGAAAAACGCGGTTGATTGATAATATTATTGTGAATGTAAAATAGGGATATGAAAAAAGTTAAGATTGGTATTGTCGGTTGCGGCGCGATAGGCGAGGGGGTGGCTCTTTTCGTTAATAAAGAGTTGAAAGCCAAAGCCCAGATATGGGGCATAGCCGATAAAGATAAAAAGAGAGCGAAAAACTTAAAAAAGAAATTAAAATTTAACCCAAAAATTTTAGAAGTAGGTGATTTAATTAGAAAGGTAGATTTAGTAGTGGAGGCCGCATCGCAAGAATGCGCGAGATATATTTTTAAAAGGGCGCTAGTTCACCGAAAAGATGTAGTTATTCTTAGCGTTGGGGCTTTAATTGGAGAACTTTCTCTTTTAAAACAAGCAGAGAAAAGAGGGATAAAAATTTATGTTCCTTCGGGAGCTGTTAGCGGCATAGATGGCTTAGGGGCGCTTAGTTTAGGAAAGATAAAAAAGGTTTCTTTGGTTACTTCTAAACCGCCGCAAGGGTTAATAGGCGCGGAATATTTAAAGAAAAAAAAGATAAATTTGGTAAACTTAAAAAAGGAAAAAGTGGTATTTAGGGGAACGGTTAAAGAAGCAATTAAGTATTTTCCCAAAAATATCAATGTTGCGGCTACTTTACTTTTAGCTTCATCTTTTCGGAATATAGAAGTGTGTATAAAAGCTGACCCCAAGGTAAAAAGAAATATCCACCGTATAGAAATTGAGGCCAAAGAAGCCAAGGTAAGTATAAGTATAGAAAATGTCCCCGCAAATTTAAATCCTAAAACTAGTACGCTGGCCATTCTTTCTGCTCAATATCTTCTCAAGAAGATTTTTTCCTCTTTTAAAATTGGAAGTTAAAGATATAATTAGTTTATAGTTGATGGTTTATAGTTTATGGCTGGGTAAATGGTCAGTAAAATACACTCTATTGCAAAATGCAAAGTGCAGATTGCAAAGTGAAAAATGCAAAGGTAAGAGATATGAGTTTTGTGTGCAAGTGTTTAATTCTAACTTTTACAATTTACAATTTGCAATTTGCATTT
>JAHJHM010000253.1 GCA_018823915.1 Candidatus Omnitrophota bacterium | reverse complement strand
GGCTTATATAGTATAAGCAGAAATTCAGGATATGAAAGGATATAAAATTTACCCCGAAAACGCTCCAAACAAAGTATAATATCGAAATTGCCAATGGCTGGAAACGAACCTGGGTCCAAGGATCATATTGAAAAATGTGCAGCCATTTCTGCCATCCTAAATTATCAACTTCATGGAAAAAATAAGCTGCTGTCCAATAATCACTGCGAAAGGGATGGGAGAATGTAGGAAAATAAATATACAGTAAGAGAATGAAAAGTAGGCCGAAATATATAAAAACAAAGTTCTTTTTTGCCATCTTAATTAACTTTATCAAAAGGTTGTAACTTTCTCATACTTTTTGTAATACTCTTCTGCTTTTTTCTTACCACCTATCTTTTCATAGATAACGGCCATATTAAAAAAAAGTTGAAGAATCTATTGACCAAATCATACTCATAATCATACGGTTTTTAAGGGGATAAACTGAAAATACTGCCTTTTCTTCATTCTTTACGAATTCCCATTTCTCTAAATAGGAATCTGGATAGGAACTATATAACACCTTAATAAGTTTTTTCTCTAAATCTTGCGTAATTAAAGCTATCCCCACGCCGAGGAATATCCCCACAGAAATTGCCATTGGTAACAAGAAAGAGGATTCAAACTTTACCATTGAATTCTTATAGACTTTTTTTTAGTTTTTTATACTTATATTTTGGATTTGTTTTTAGAAACTTCGGAAAAAGAGTTTGTGCTGCATAAAGAATATAATGAAAAATTGTTCCTTCACGTATTGCTCTAAAAAAAGTTTTGATTATATAGCTCGGCCTTAAGTAATAAACATGGTAGAATTTATTATAATATTTGCTTAACGTTTCCATATTTAAATTGGGATGTTGATATATTTCTTTAATAGAATGGAAATTATATTTACTCCAATCTCTACTTTTTATTAGCCCTTTCGCTTCATATTCTCGAAAAAGCGATGTTCCTGGAAAGGGAACAGTTACTGTTACTTTTGCAAAAGTACAATCAAGCTCTGTTGCAAATTTAATAGTCTTTTTTAGAGTCTCTTCTGTATCTGAAGGAAGGCCGAGCATAAAAAATCCTACATAATCCATTTTAGCTTTTTTAAAAAGCTCCGCCGCTTTGTAACTTTGTGCTACTTTTATTTTTTTATTCGCGGAATCTAATGCCTTTTGATCGGCAGCTTCAAAACCAACACCCATTGAATAGCAACCCGCTCTTTTAGCTAACTTCAAGAACTCTAAATCAACCCTATCAACCCTTACTCCAGAAGATAATTGCCACTGGAATTTAAGATTACTGTGAATAATTCTCTCACAAATAGTTTTAGCTCTTTCTATATTGGTCGTAAATAAATCATCATTGAAGCGTACTTCTTTAAAACCTAACTTAAGAAGATATTTTATTTGATCAACTACAATTCCCGGTGATTTGTATCTCATTTTCCTACCAAAAATATTTTTATCACAAAAACTACAATTAAAAGCACACCCTCTACTGGCCATGTAAACAGCCATAGGAGACTTTTTGGCTACTATTTTGGGCATTTTATATTTACTTAGATCATATAGATCATACGCAGGATAAGGAATGGTATCGAGATCTTCTACGTAACTGTGGCCGGGAGTGGAACAGATATTTTCCCCATCTTTATAATATACTCCGGGAATCTTTTTAAGTGGAGTTCCATTAAGTATTGCCTCGAAAGCTTTTTCACCTTCACTTATGACGACAATATCAAAAGCTGATTCACGTAAACTTTCTTCTGGTAGTGCTGTTGGATGAGGACCTCCAAGTATCATGGTCACGTCCTTACCAACATGCTTACGGATAAAGAAACTAACCTCTGCTACTTCATTGAAAAGGGGGGTCATGCTTGACATGCAAATGATATTTGGTTTATATTGTTGCAACTCACTCACTAAAGCCTCTTGCCAATTCTCAATTATACCAAGGTCAAGTACATCAACCTTGTTTCCTAGTTGTCTTGCTACTGCCGCAAGAATTGCGTGTCCCAAAAGAGGATATCTTTGTAATACCGCATTTGTTTTTGTGCCAGAGTAAGCCGTAAAACAAGATGGTGCATTAACAAATAATATTTTGCGCATTTTTTATTTCCTTCCTTAAAACCAGGTTTTCATTTTATTATTATTCAAAACATTATTAATATCAATAAACCCTATCCTGTTGTAACACCAAGAATTATATCTACCAAAATTACTATTAGTAACAGAGGGGATGACTTAATTGTTGCCATTTAAACCTTTATCCTTTATATTTTACATTTTATATATAAACCATTTATCTCCACTTTCAACGAGTGGGAATGTTTGATCTAAAATCTTTTTATGTTTAGGTTCCCCAAAAGGAGCTACTTTTTGCCAGTAAACGTAAAGATAATAATCTGGTCGGAAATACTCATCATTGTATAATTTGTCTTTTTGCAAAAAGTACCTGGCAGCGAGCGGTTTTCTTCTAACGGCATCTTCTGGATGAAGCCCGCCCACAGTCCACTCATGAGTATAATATGAAACAAATAACGGCCAGATATTTGAATAAAATTTAGCTTTTTCATATCGTTGTAAAACTTCAGAACCAGGAATTGAAGCAATCGGATGCTTGAGAAAAGCGCCCACTCGCTGACAAGAGAATATAACAAAAAATAAAACTATAATAAATATATGGATTTTTGACTTATCGAAAAATGATTGTCTGATAATGGTAGCAAAAATCAATGCCCATCCTAAATTTATCATTCCAGCCAACATTATATATGGGGTAGCGCCAAAGTAATTCGCTGCGTGAACGGGAAATATTAAAGTCCATGATATAGAAGCAATAAAAAGCGTTAAGATTTTTAAGCCGAGTTTATCAATATCAAATTTTCTTTTCCAGTTTTTATTGAAGATATGAAAAATAGCTGTAACAATAAGAACTAACAGAACAAAAACTCCAATAATTCCCTCCCTATATCTCAAGCCATTTAAAAAAAACTCGATTACCCTTTCGACCGAAATACTTTGAAAGTCTACAGCCCATACAACAATTCCATGTTTTGCGTAATAATCTAATAGTTCCCTATAGCCAATTTGACCAAGGGCCTTCTTGGTATTAAGTACCATATCTGTCATCCATACATTAATTCCCAAGAGCGAAACAACCCGAATTTGATGAAGTATAAATAATAAAAATGGTGCGGAAAATAATAAAATTAGATATTTAAATTCCACCCGATGAATTTTAAAAACATAAAATAACCCTATCGTTACGAGTACAAACAAAACATGGATATAGTTTAGCATACCAACAATAAACAAGAAAAAATATGCCATGAAAAGATGAAACCTATAATCATTTTTAGCTTTCTTGTCTCTTGTT
>JAHJHM010000007.1 GCA_018823915.1 Candidatus Omnitrophota bacterium | reverse complement strand
TACATTAGCATGGAAAAAAGAGTACCGCTATTTTAAGCCAGCGTTTTTGATGGAAAAGAGGATAAAGAAACTTACAAGAAAACAAAAAGAATTGTTAGTTGGAAGAATGCGGTTGGATAAGGTTTTGAGCAAGAAAAATAACCCCTCGCACCTAAATATCGGGTTAAACGCTGCTTCGCAGCCTCTAACCCGAAGTGCTTCGGGATGCCAGCCAAAAGTTTTTATAAAAACTTTTGGCTGTCAAATGAATAAAAGAGATAGTGAGGCGTTGGCGGGGTTGTTTTTGGAGAGAGGGTATTCTTTGGCGCAAAATCTCCAAGAAGCCGATGTAATTTTAGTTAATACCTGTTCTGTCCGCGAACATGCGGAAAACCGAGCAATATCTTTTCTTGGTTCTCTCAAAAAACTATCAACTATCAACTATAAACTATTAACTAAGCTCATAATTGGGCTTATTGGTTGCATGGCCAAAAATAGAGGTGAAGAGATTTTTAAAAAAATGCCTCATATTGATTTAATCTGCGGGCCGGCGAGTCTTGGTAAAATACCAGCGTATGTAGAGAAAATTCAAAAAGAAAAAATAAGAATAATAGATTTAGAAGATAAATCAAGAGCAGAAGATTTTTATCGTGCTTGTTTTAGAGTTGAACCAGAATATGCGCAAGTGGTAATTTCCACAGGATGTTCTAATTTTTGTTCTTATTGTGTAGTTCCTTACGCGCGAGGGGTATTACGTTTACGAAATCCGCAAGATATAATTGATGAGGTAAAAAGAAATGTGGAATTAGGTATAAAGAAAATAACTCTTCTGGGGCAAAATGTTAATGATTACCAATTCGCTTCACGCTTCACGCTTCACGCTTCACGCTTTATCAATTTTGTGGAATTATTAAAAATGGTGGAGGAAGTTGAGGGAGTAGAAGAAATCGATTTTGTGACCAGCCAGCCTAAAAATACTTCAAGAGAGCTATTTACTTTTATGGCCCAGTCATCTAGAATAAGAAAGCACTTACATTTGCCTTTTCAGTCCGGCTCAAATATGATTCTTGAATTGATGAATAGAGGTTATAGCAAAGAGAAATATCTTAGCCTCATCAAAGATTATAAAAATATTACCGGAGGGACATTAAGTACTGATGTTATAGTGGGTTTCCCTACCGAGGGAGAGGATGATTTTAACCAAACCAAGGAAATATTAGAAGAAGTCAAATTTAGGTACGCGTATATATTTAAGTATTCGCCCCGCCCGCGTACAGAAGCGGCCAAATTAGACGATGATGTCACTAAAGAAATAAAGGAGAGAAGACATAAAATTCTGCTTGACTTACAAAAGCAGATTTCTCTCGGGTATAGAGAAAAGTGTATTTCGTCCGGCCGCCTAAATACTAGGTTAAATCTTCCTTCGAAACATTTAACCTAGAGCGGCTCGGACATGACAGCCAAATGTCTTTACATAAAGACATTTGGCTGTCAAAGGATGTGTTATGCAATTAAAACCGGTACAGTCTAATTCGCCCTTAGGCGTGCAAGTAGTTTCTTTCGACAATATGAATTCTGATGAAATTAGAAATCACCTGCGACAGGTAACGCGGGATTTTAAGGATTCCTGGCGCAATCTCGCCCAAGGCTTGCAGGTTGTTTACAGAGATAAGCTTTACCGTGAGTGGGGTTATACTACGTTTGATCAATATACCGCCAAAGAAGTCCATGTCCGAAAGCATACGGCGATGAAACTCATAAGGTCTTACGCTTTTTTAGAAAAAGAAGAACCGCTGCATTTGCCGCAAGGCGCTCAAGAAGGCCGGCCGCATGAAACAACGTTGAGCTTTGAGGCGGCTCACGTTTTACAGAGGGCAAAGAAAGTTTTAGATGATGATGAATATCAAAAAGTCAAAAAAGGCATAGTTCAAGAAGGTAGAAATATCCAGGATGTAAAAAAAGCCCTGATATTAAAACAGAGAAAAGACATTGACTCTGAGCAGGCACGAACCCATCGGGGCAAGGTTTCTATCAACCGGTTCCTGGCTGTTTTACGGGATTTTAGCCGTGATATCAAAATGCTGCAGATACTTCCCGGTTCAATCGCCGATGAAATTGACACTCTGATAAAAAAAATAGAAAAGGTGTCTGTCCCCTTAATCATACTCTTTGCCCTTTGCCCTATGCTCTGTTTTGCTTATACTCTTGATGACGCTCATAAAGAGTATCTATATGGAAATTATGAGGCAGCAATAGAAAAGGCAGCAAAATTAAAAGAGAGCGATACAGTTTTGTATTTCTTAGGGCTTGGGTATATGAAGATGGAAAATTACTCTAAAGCACGGAGTTATTTACGCAAACTTCTTAAAAAATTCCATGATTCTAAAATCTATGAACGGGCTCTGGTAAAATTGGCGGATACGTATTTTTTGGAGAAAAATTTTCCAAAAGCTGAGGCTTTTTATAAAGAGATTAAGGAAAAATATCCTTGTTCAAATTTTTCCTCTCTGATTTATTTAAAATTAGCCCAGATAGCCAGCCGAGAAGGTAAATGGGAAGAAAAGAAAAAATATTTAAAGATAATAAAAGAAAAATATCCGCAAAGCATAGAGATGAAATTTGTAAATATCCTGGAAAATTACGGCGATTTTTTTACTATTCAGGTAGGCGCTTTCAGCAGCAGGGAAAATGCTCTCGCGGTGAAGAAAGAATTAAGCGAGAAATATTCTGTTTATGTTATAGAGGATAAAAAAGAAGGATTAACTCTTTATAAGGTGAGGGTGGGTAAGTTCAGACAGAAGAAAAAGGCAGAAAAAATATCTTTAAAGCTCTGCAACGAAGGATATCCTGCCCGTATCTACCCCTAAGGCTAAGTTAAAAATGATGCCGATTATTTTTATTATTGGTCCTACAGCAGCGGGGAAGAGCGAAGTTAGTTTTTTATTATCCCGCCAAATAAAAGGGGAAATAGTCTCATGTGATTCTATGCTTATTTATAAAGAGCCGAAGATTATTACCTCTAAACCCATCATTGGTATGTTAAAAGAAATAAAGCATCATTTTATCGGAACAATCTCCGCACAGGACGCTTACAATGTTTTTGATTATTATCTTGCGGCGACAAAGAAGGTTACCAGTCTGTTTAAGAAAAAAGTTCCTGCTATAGTTTGTGGAGGAAGCGGCCTTTATGCAAAGGCGCTTATTGATGGGATATTTGAAGATGCGGGTAAAGATGAGAATTTACGAAAAAGCCTAGAGGAGAAAGCAAAAATAAAGGGCAGTGTTTATTTGCATAAGGAGTTAAGAACGGTGGATGAGAAGGCAGCAGAAAAAATTTCTCCCAATGATTTAAAAAGAATTATTCGGGCATTAGAAGTTTATAATGTAAGCGGAGTGCCTATTTCTCAAAAAAAATGCCAAACCAATGGATTGTACGGCAAGTTGCCACTTAAAATATTCGGCCTTCGGCTAAAAAGGGACGCTCTTTATGAAAGGATTAACAAAAGGGTAGAGACAATGTTTCAAGAGGGAGTAATTGAAGAGGTAAGGGGCCTTTTGCAATTAAATTTAAGCCTGACATCGCAAAAGATAATCGGCATAAGGGAAATAGGAGAATTGTTAGAGGGAAATTGTAATTTAGATGAAGCTAAAGAAAATATGAAAAAGAATACCCGCCGTTTGGCTAAGCGTCAAATTACCTGGTTTAAAAAAGATGAAAGAATTGAATGGTTAGATATAGACGGCATTAGTCCGGTGAAAATAAAAGATGAGATTTTAAGGAGAGCAAAATATGAGGTTAAATTTAAACCGGTAAAATCTTTTAAGATGGCCCGAAAGCCACAGAGATTGTTTTTTGGTTTCGCAGCTATTTTTATAGTTATCATTAGTTCAATTATATTTTCTCTGACAGGTAAAGCTAATTTAATTTACTCAGGAATTACCTTTTTACTGATAATAAAGTTTAACAATTCATTTTGGAATAAAATCTTCCAATTTATAATTAAAAGGATACCGCCCGATGAGATATATTTTGAAGGTTCATATTTAGCTCGGAAGATAGGGTTAATTACTCATCGAATAAAATTAAGGGAGATAAAAGAAGTTGTAGTTACTAATTATCTTGGTTTACCTTCTTTCTACAGAGATACTTTTAAAGATATGTATCAGTTAGAAGATAAGGATGAGATAGTTCTCTTTAAGTGCAAGCATAGTCAAAATCCTTTAATGAAGTTTTTGGTGAAGTATTCAATGAGATGGTGCCTTGCTCTCCAAGACCCAGAGCGATTTATCTCCGGATTAAAGATGCGCACATCAGGTATTAATTTTAAGCAAGAACTAATTTCTACTTTGCCACCTGCTGAAGTTAAGAAGGTAAGTATTCTTAAAGTTAGAAAAACGAAATTAAAAGGGAAAATAGCTTCAAGGATAGTACTTCTTGCTATCTTTTTAACTTTGGGTTTGGGGATATATTATTTCCCCAAAATTAAGCCAAGAGTTTATAGAAATATGAGCGCGGTATACTTTATCAAAGGAAATATGGCCTTGAATCAAGAAAACTATAAACAAGCGGTCAACGCTTACCGCAAGGCGTTGAAATTCAATCCTAAAGACGCGAATATCTACAATCAGCTTTCCATGGCTTATATGAGTTTAGGCCAATATGAAGATGCCCTAAAAGCCTTGGAAGAAGCAATTCGTTTTGATTCTAAGTTAGTAGAGGCTTACCAAAATCGAGCCGTGATATATCGTAAGATGGGCCGTTATAAAGAATCTATCCAGGCCTGTAAGCAGACTATAGAGGTTGACCCAAACTTTGCTAAAGCCTATTGCAGTAT
>JAHJHM010000087.1 GCA_018823915.1 Candidatus Omnitrophota bacterium | reverse complement strand
TGATATCGTTGTCAATTCTTCGGAAGATAGCATAGTCTTTTATTCTTTCTTTTCTCTTAAATACAGTGTAGCCTTCGCTTGTAAAAATGTCAAGATTTTAATTCTTATAGAAAGATTCAGCAGCTTTAGGAATGCAGGTTACGTAGATGTGTGCGGCTATAGTGAAATTTTTGCCGCCTCGCCGCTGGAGGGTAATTCGTTAGAAAAAATTAAAGAAGGCGATAGTATTTCAATTTTTTCTCCAGAAATAGAATCTATGATACGAAGCGATGAATTAGGCAAATTTTCTTGGCGAATGTTTGATGTAGCGACTGCGCCTGGTAAAAATATAACAAGAATTGTTATTGATGAGCCTGGTTATCGCTGGCAAATATTGGAGAAAACGCATAAAGCGCAGGATGGGTTTTTTAAAATAACTTCACCTATGTGGGCAAATGCGGCAATTCTAGATATGGGGTGCGGTTTAGGAGGTCTTGGTCTCTATCTATTGAGGAATTTTCAAATCAGTTTGTATTCAGGCATTGATATAAATTTTGAAAAATACATAGATTATTATCGGGAAGATTTAAAAGATAAAAAAGATATGTCAGATTTTATTGCCCTCATTAGAGAAGAAAACAAAAAAAATCCTTTATTTAACATAATATCAGCAGATTGCAATGAACATTTATTTTTAAGGGAAATTTTTGACAGGGTTTTGTTATTTGGTTTTGCTGGAGAGAGGCAGGCCTATTTAAACGCTTTTACTTATTTGCGTGATGACGGTTTATTGATAGATAATTTTGGTCAGTGTGCAAAGGATTTACCTCGGGGTATAATTCTTGGGAACGAAGAGGGTATTTTTAAGAAAGTTTCGGGTATATTTGAACCTTTATTGGAGATTTGTTTCATTCTCATAAAAGATAATCCGATGGAAAGCGGATATGCAACTGTATATAGTATATGTAAAAAGAAGATATCTGCCGCTTCGCCGGTGGTGGAAAACCAAATTCACACTTCAAGACCTGACCCCACTGTTTCACAGGATTCCCGCAAAGCCGCCGTTAAGGATTTAAGCAAAACTTGTCGTGCTTTGATTGATGCAATTGGAGGAAATGATGTAGTCAAGGAAATAGGGCTTACTATCAGCCCCGTAAATTTTCTTAGCCACTACACTGTAGGTTTAAATGAGCGTCTAGCTGCTACTCGGGATAGTAAGCGGGGTGCCGCCTTGACGATGAATAAGAGAAAATTAGGAAGTTCTTTGTTCAACAATTTGTACTTCTTTAGACAAATTTTGTTTAATCCATCTTTGTATAAGGGTATGATACGGGATATGCTTTTTATGGGCAAGTCTTTTGAGAGCTTCGACATGTTGAGATTCCAAATCCACTACCACCGATTTATATTGAGGTTCAGGGAATTTTATATCGTGAATCTCTTTCATTTGATTAAGAAACAGGGTGCTATCATGAGTATCCCAAAATTTTACCTCTTCGGCTTCATTTTTGAATTTTGGTATTTTAGGCATAATTTATTACCTCCTTTTTCTGTTATAGAGTCTGCGTTCGGAATTAGTCATATCTCTGGCAGTAACAGCACGTATTGTTCCATCTCCTTTATAAATAGTTACCATAAAGAGATAGCGCCCGCTATCGCTGCGGCCGTAAATAATATATTTGTTTCTCCCCATTTTCATTATCAGTGGTTCATTGTGGCAAGCTTCTTCAACTTCTTGTGGGATGACACTATGCTGCGCAACATGCTCTATATTTACGTCGTCCCAATTGTATTTTTTGAAATTCACTTCTCACTCCTTCATGATATTTTTCTAAATTTTACTATATCTTCTGCGGGAAGTCAACCAAATTCCGTTTCACCGATGATACGAACTATTTTTCGACTGCGCTCAGGGCAAACGAACGATGGATTACGAATTGGCCTTGTCGCCTCGCCGGTGTGGGGTAATTTATCTACAATCGTCTCTTTCTCAGTGAATTGCGAAGTGTGCCCCCAAGATATTCAAGATGCGGTTGGGAGTCCTTTGAAATTTGACGAATACAAAGACCAGATTAAAAATGCCCCCTTACTTATTAGTAGCATTGGCCTGGAAGATTTCTGCCCGGTAGGTTGTATTCATTGCAATGCCCCGCATTTTAGGAAAGGCTCGATAGGCTTAGATGATTTAGAAGAATTAGCTGATAAGTCAATTATTTGTTTCCCCATAAAGGTAGGGTATCATAGTAAAAATAAAGAAACAACAATAGAAGCTTTAGAGAGAATTATGGATAAAGCGGGAAAAAAAGAGGGGCGCATAACAATCGCAAAGGATTTTATATCTTGTCAAGGGAGAGCCGTAGATATTTTCAAGGCTGATTCGGAAATAAAATTGAGAGAGAGAGAATCTTTTAGCTTTGAAGGCATAGATGTTAGTGCGATAGCTTTAGCAATGGCGGCTGCAGAGTCTAAATTTGTACTTTACCAGGATTTTAATATTTCTCCATATTGCAGTTGCGTGGGGAGACAATTATTTACTTTTGGTAATGTTAAGAAAGATAATATCTTGGAAATAAGACAAAATATTAAGGATTTTTTTGAAGAAGCATTAAGTTTGGCTAAGTCAATAGGGATAGTTGATTGGGATGCAATTGTTGCCATAGTGGAACGGAGAAGAAGAGAGGTTAGAAGATTATCGTATGATGAGATAAAGACTGAATCCGGTAATATTAAAAAAATACAGGAATTAAGGAATTCTCTACGTCCAATACAGGAGAATTTTGTTTCCAGCCCAATGTTGATAGGATTCAGGATTAAGGATTCAGGATTAAGGAGAAAGGAGAAAGGATTAAGGATTCAGAATATAGGATTAAGTATTAAGCATCCAGAATTAAATAGAGGGTTGCGGCAGAATAAAAAGAAATGTAGTTCCGCGCTTAACGTCCAAGAAGCAGAGGACGAAAATAGCAAGATAGAAGTTGTTATGGAGCAAGTATTAAAAGAATTTAAAGAAAATGGGATAGTGATAAGAAAAGGCGGTAAGATAAAAGGAAGAAAAAAGTTAAGTGATGAGACTATTAAGCAGATAAGAAGGGAGATAGAGGTATGGATGGGCAAAAGGCCGTTATCTGAACTTGGCTGGAGCAGATGGAGATGGAAATATTGTTTAGATGAGACAAAAGAAGCCTTCATTGAAATGCTCTGGCGCAGGGCAAAGAGAAAATCAAGAGAGAAGTTAAAAACGAGCGATTTTAAGGAGAAATTGTTTTTAGGTAAAACGCTTTACGGTCTCTTATATTATCACCAAGATTACCTAAATAAAAATAGGGATAAATTAAAACTCAAACAAAAAGTTCGCGACAAAGACGTTCTCAGAGATATTATTGATAATTGGTTTGATACCCCCACACCACACAAAGAAGAAATAGAACAGGTATTAATTAATTCCAGTAAGCGTTTTGAATTAAATGATGCTAAAGGGTTTGCGTATCGCTGGCCGCTTAACACAGCAAAGGTTTTGGCTAACTTAGTTAAAGACGCACAATCCCCAAAGCAAATAGCCAGCAATATTGTGCTTATTGATTATTCCCTAACCCATAATTTTTCTTTAAGCAAAAAAGAGTTCACTTCTATCCTCAAAAAATACCTTAATGATGAAACCCTTTATGTTCGTTTAGCCAGCTTTGATAGTTTAGAAAAAAGAAAACTTATTCCTAAACAGAAGCTAAGTCAAATTCCTCTACCATTGTTAGATTTTACTCACTTGCTTGAATTAGCCAAAAAAGGAAGGCTATCTTCTAATGAAGAAACAATATTTTTCTTTAATCTCTCTCGGCAAAATGAAGAAAAAAGAAAAGAATTGGAGAATGAATTTATTGCCCGATACCTGCGTAGGCAAAAATATTCTTTACCTACACAAAGAGAACCTCTATTTGAGGCAATGAAGTTTTTTGATTGGAGAATGGGAATATCATTTTCGGGTGTTTTTAGGATGAAAGAAAGGAGAGCAAGGCAGGAATATTGGCAAAGCCAAGATTTACTCAGTAAAAGGCAAAGGAAAAAAGTTAATATATTAGGGCAGGAGTTGCAAAAAGGAGCCGACGATGATGAAATTGTTAAAAAAATGGGTATTTCTTTAGAAGAACTAAACAAAATTAAACAACGGGAAGAAGAAGGTCTAGTCCGTCCTTTAAAAATACCTCAACAGTTAAGAGGTAAACAGACTGATATTTTATCTCGAATCATACATTTAGAAGAATTTAAAAGAAAGATTGAGAAATTAACAAACTGCCTTTCTCCCCGAGAAAAAGAAGTTTTTCGACTGCGTTTTAAAGAAGGGAAGA
>JAHJHM010000086.1 GCA_018823915.1 Candidatus Omnitrophota bacterium | reverse complement strand
TTAGGTTTTAGGTAAACGCCATTTGCCGGCCGCAGGAATAGCACCACGGTACTTCCAGCACGATCAGTATTAATCCTCAATTTCACCTTTTCACCCGGGGCGTATTCGCGCTTTTGGGGAATAAGTTCAATTTCATTAAACTTAAATCCTTTACTGTTGCTATCAACTCCTTCACCGCGTATACAAAACACATATCCGCCCTCAATAGTGTGTTTTTTTGAATCAGTAACATTATAGGAAAGACGATACTGTCCTGCCCAAGAAGCCTTTATCTGAATACTTGCACGACCCTCATCATCAGTATTAAGCGCCCACTTCTGTACTACAGTTTCAACCGGCTTATTATCGTCGTAGCTAATTCGATACAAAGTTAATTTACCCTTACCTTCAACCGGTTTATTATCCAGGGTTTGAGCCGAAAAACTGGCACCAATAATATCACCTATACGGTAGTGGCCGCGGTCTACCCAAGCATAAACCTTAAACGGCTTACGGCTAACTAATACTATACCTTTACCAACAATTGTCCGTCGGGATTGATCAATAACCTCGGCAGTAATTTCGTATCTATGGTCAGTATCACCATGCAGAGCCTTAGCAACGGCGGTATCTATCTCAACCTTAACTATTCCATCTTCACCAATCTCAACCTCGGCTTCAGCAACAACTTCCGGAGGAGTACGGCTAACCGGCCACCACCACCCAAGAGGACGTTCACATCCCCAATCATGCCAGCCGGGATACCAGTTATAATCATACCCAAACCACCAATAACCCCGGCCATAAAACCAATCCCAAATACCCATAGGATACCAATTAGCGCGGTAATCTGAACGAAGAATTTTATATTTTACTTTTGCTTTAGTTACTGGGGCGCCAAAATAATATTTAGCTTCAATGGTAGAGGTAATTTTCTCACCAAGTGCAACCGGTTCTGTGGGCGCGTTTACCTTTACTTCAAACTCAGGCTTCTTGTATTCTTCAACACGAAAACTTCCCCCTGCGCCATAATTAAGCAGATAAAACGTATATACTCCAAGGGTTGCATCTTTAGGTAAAAAGTATTCTCCGTCAAACCCGCCGAAAGAATCGGCAATAAAACTTTTTTCAAACACCTTTTCGCCTTTAGGATTATTGAAGCGAACAGTAAAAGTTTGATTAGCGAAAGAAGAGGCGTCTTCCTGGTCGTACTTTGCATGCCGCACCCAAAACTTAAACTTAACGGACTGGTCAGGCCGGTAGACAGGGCGATCAGTAATCGTAAATGTTTTAGTTTGATTATATTCATGATCATAGTAACCGCCGTACCAGATACCGGTAAACCCCAAATAAGCAAACCGGCCGTCTTTTGTGGTTGCGGTAATAATCCATTGACAATAATCGCGGTCAAAATCTTTAGGATTCGGTATTACTTGGCCGCTATCATCGGTAAACTCGGCAAAATTCGTCGTCAAAATATTATAATGACGACCAATATATTTTTCCCAGGTGACACTTTTTTGCTGGTACCCGAAAAACTCAACATTTACTTTAGGCAAAGGCTTACCGGTAACCGCGTCAGCAACAAAAAAATAAGTATTCTTATTAAGCTGTTTCTTAACAATAACCGTATCATTAATCCAAATAATAATCTTGCTGGTATTGCCATCGGCCATCTTAGCAGTAAGAAGATAGGCCCCGGCTGCTTTAAGCGGCGTTTTTATGGTAATTCGTTTATCAAAATGCCTTTTGCGCGGTTTAAGCGTAAGCGCCCAATCAGCCGCCTTTTTTCCAATATACTTCTTCTCGTTTTTCTGAACAATACGATAGCCAATATTGCCAATATTCATCTTATCCCAATCCAATTGGCTGGGATTGGCCTTAAGATAAGCTTTCACATCATTAAGGAGTTGTTCAACCCGGATTTCATGGGCTTGAAAATTAACCTTGGTACCGTTACGAAACCGATATTCTACGGTTGCCCCCTTACCTTCGGGATGAGTCATTACCGGCTCAAATTGCCCCCAGCCCCCTATAATTTGGTTGATTTTTTCCTGTTTCCATTTATTCTGCCCTGACCCGTGCTCATGAAGGCTTCTCTTCCAATATGCAATCGCCTCCTCGTACTGTCTACGGTTCTCAAAAATCTGGGCAAGAGTATTAAGTGCTTGCTCACTGTATCCTTTTCGGCTATTGGCAATTCTTTGATAAATTTTGATAAAATTAAATTCATCAGGGAGGGTGAACCGCTTAATTCCTGTGGCCAACCGGGCAATAGTTTCATCCTCTTCTAATGTGTGAAGGGCATATGTTCCACTTTCATCTTTTTCCCCTTCATCGCTTTGGCCACGGAAATAGCGTCCATAGCTAGACATAGTCTGGACACCAAACTGCTGATAGAGAAAATCGGCGTAGGTTGTGAGAACCTGATTAGTTTTACTCGAATCCAATTCCATTGCCTGAACCAGCATCCAACGCCAGCGTTCGCCATCGGTTTTAGCCTGCTCATAACTTGCGGGTATTTTATGGAATACCGGTATCCCTTCAGCAGTAACCGGCGCTCCTTGAGTATTCCCGCCATGATAATAGCCATCCTTATAATCAGGCAGCTCTGAAAAATCGCTTAAATACTGAAGCCGCCAGGCCTCATCATAACCGCGATGCCCCATAAGCATCCGGGCAAATTCAAGATAAAAATTTGTCAACTCGCTCCTTTGGGTTTCTTGCTCTGTTTTCTTTATTGCCTGGCTCATGAGCTGAAGACCGCGTATTCGATCCCGTTCATGAGAACTCACGTAGCGACCGCCGCCGCGGTGTTCACCACGGTGAAACTCATCGGCAACGATATAACCGTAATAGTTACTATCGTCAAAATAACTCCTTGCCGCAATATAGAGGAGCCGCCAATTATCTTTGTGTATTTCAATAACTTTTTCTCTAAACTCGTCAATTTCGCTAACCCTGTTAATCCGCCTAAGACAACCAACCGCCATATTCAAATCTTCACCTACCTGTTTTGGGCTATCCTTTGAATCCAAAGCCAATTTCTTAAACCCCTCATAGGCCTCCTTATAATTTCCCTGGTTATAAAGTTTGCGAAACTTACTCCTATCTTCTTGATGCAAAGCATTACCAGCAAAGGCAATGGAAACAAATAAACAGGAAACTAACCCAATTAAAATCAATTTAGTGTATTTCATAGTATCCTCCTATGCAATGGGGTCAGGCACTGAAACGTGAAATTAGCCCCTCAACATCACTTTTTACCCCCTTACTGCTCTCCATTAATTTTTCAACATCTCCTGCTACTTTACTAATCGCTGAAGAACCTATACTGAACACTTCACCTATTTCCTTATTAGTTAAGCTGGTAAACCTTTTTATAAGATAAATAGCAATTTTTTTCTCCATCATAGGACGATTTTTCATTTTACACAACTCATCAACACCTTTTCTGTATTTTTTACACACTAATTTAATTATCTCCTTTTTCTCAATATCTCTCTGTAAAACTTTCTTATAAGCAAACTCTTCATTCGCTATTTGTTCTTTTAGATTCCTCAATTTATCTTTAATAAATACTGTTTTTCCTAATATAAATCCCGCGTATATATTTTCAAAAGGATTAACTTCTTTGTTCATACCCTCAAACACAAATTGTTGATACTGGCTTATTTTTAATCCTAGATGTTTATTTATTTGTTCTTTATCCGTATATTTATCTCTGCTTTTATTTATATATCCTTTATAGCTAGACCATTTATACCCTTGAGGATTATCTACAATTTTTGCCCGCACAGGATTTAAATGAATATATCTAGTCAATTCTAAAAAATAACTATCTTTATCTACCAATATAGACTTATATCGTCCACCAAACACATGCCCAACCCTTCTGCGTCTTATATTATAATATGTTGTGTAGGCAGTATTAATATACTGCATTATTCGGGAAAGATTCGGTTGAATAGTCTCTATGAGAAGGTGGTAATGATTTGGCATTAATACATAAGCGTAACAATAAAATTTATACTTCTCTTTTGCCGTCTGAAGATATCCCAAAAATTTCTTGTAATCGCTTTCGCCTGTGTATATTTTCTCTCTATTATCTCCTCGGCTCGTTATATGATAAAAGAAATTCTCACCTTGTAAGCGATAAGGACGTGCCATGTTTTTATATTACCTTTATTTCCCCCCTGTCAACTAAATTCACGTTTCAGTGCCTGACCCCATATTTCTCTCGGGCACTGAGACAGGCTGCCAGAGGAAAGCGACAACTGCAACTGCTGATAAAAAAATAAGAAACATTGCCGCTTTTCGCATAACGAATCTCCACGCCATTCGCTTAGACAATAAAAAGGCAATTTTGTTAACTTAAATTTCCCCTTTCAAAGATCTCCCCATCAAATCTCCGACTGCTTTTTTAGGTGATTTATTTTTATAAAGAACACGGTAGATTTCACGCGTTATCGGCATATCAACTCCTAATTTCTCACTCAAACAAAAGGCGGCTTTTATAGTTTCAATACCTTCAGCTACCATTCCCATTTTTTTAAGTATATCACTCAACTTTTTACCTTCACCAATTCCTTCTCCTACAAACCTATTTCTTGAATAAGGGGAAAAACAGGTAGTCGTTAAGTCTCCCAACCCGCTTATTCCCCAAAAAGTTTGCGGGTTTGCCCCCATTTTAACTCCTAATCTTATGATCTCAACTAACCCCCTGGTAACCAACGCGGCTTTTGTGTTTGTTCCCAAACCCAGGCCGTCTGAAATGCCGCAGGCGAGAGCAATTATGTTTTTTAACGCTCCTCCTAGCTCTACCCCTATAATATCCTGATGAAAATATACCCTAAAAGTAGGCGTACTAAATAAAATTTGCAGCTTCCTGGCAATCCTCTTATCTTTACAGGCAATTACAGAAACGGTGGGAACTCCTGCTAAAACTTCCTTGGCAATATTCGGCCCTGAAAGTACGGCTACAAAAACTGCGCCTAATTCTTCTTCTATTATTTGAGATACTCTCTTCAGTGTTTTTACTTCTATCCCTTTACTTACACTGAGGAAAATTTTACCCAGCCGCTGCGCGCAGGGGCTGGATTTATTTTCAAAAGATGGATTTGACCTTTTGATTTTTCTTAAAATTCCTCTTACAAATTTAACCGGTATGGCAATTACAATAATCTCATTTTCTAAGGTACTCTTTAAGGACTGGTTTATTTTTAAATGCGTGGGGAATTTCACTCCTTTTAAAAAAAGACGGTTCTCTCTCATCCTTTGCATTTTAAGATTATGCTCTCTGAAAACACTATGGAGCTGGACATTGACTCCTTTCCTGGAAAGAATAACAGCTAAAGTTGTCCCCCAACTCCCTGCCCCGATTATAGAAACTTCTTTTTTCATTTGTAAATTACTACATTAAGAAAACAATATGACAATTTAGCAATATGGAAGTTTAGTAGATATGGAGCGGGCGATCGGGATCGAACCGACATAACAGGCTTGGAAGGCCTGTGTTCTACCATTGAACTACACCCGCGAAATTGTGAAAATTCAGTAAACTACGTCTAAATCTTTTAACCAATCGGTTTAAATCTTTTATTCTTTTATATCTTATCATAATTTTTCCAAAAAGATATATTTTCTCTTACGCGCACTGTGTCAAGTTTTAGTAGGTAGTTTTTTAGCGGCCTTAAAAAGGTTAAGGCATCAGCGTAAACTTACCTTGCTATTGTCTGGATAATTTTTACCCCCGCGTATTAGGTTCAATGTTATCTATAAAATCTTTCACAGTTACAGCAGGGATATCTTTAAATACACCTAAGTTAAGAAGGTGCCTATCTCCAGAAATAATATAATCAGCCTTTACTGCCAAAGCGCACGCAAGAACTTTATTGTCATCAGGATCATTTTTGACTACATCGAGCTTTATTACATCGGGCACGACAACAGAAATTTTTTTTATCGCGCCTACTGTCTGCTCTATTTCTTCGTCTTGGAGATTGTATTTATTTCTTATGCGGGAATATCGCAAGACTCTTCCAAACTCTTCCACCATTTGCTCAGATATAACCACCAAAAAAGCACGGTCCCGCCATAGTTGTAATAATTTCGCGGGGTTACCTCTTTTACTTATCACTCCGCTTACAAAGAGGTTTATATCAATGACTACCTTGAGCATGTTTCTTTCTAACCGCTTGAATTGTCTTACTTATATCCTTCTCTACTTCTTTGACAGGCACATCCGGCACTTTAGATCTAATCTTGTCAAAAATTTTAAACTCATCTTGGACAGTTGTGAAAGGTTTTAAGGGTTAAAATGCCCGGAAACCCTTTAAAATCAAGGGTTGCGATTTTTGGCGGCTCAAAATGTAGTGCCACAGGATAAGAGAATATTTGAAATAACTATTGACATTGTGA
>JAHJHM010000085.1 GCA_018823915.1 Candidatus Omnitrophota bacterium | reverse complement strand
TAAATGCCTTTAAAACTGTGCACTTTTAATTTTTAAATGACAAATAAATAAAATAAGTTGCAATTAAGTATTATATATTATATAATACTATTTTGAAGGAAGGAGGTTTTCGAGGTAAAAGGTTTGAAGAATGTTTGGCGTGATGATTATAACAAAAAGGGCTTTATCTTATTCGTTGTGATAAAAGCCAAAAAGGAGGGTTAAAATGCATACAGGAAAAGTAAAAAAGATAGTTCGCGAGAGAGGTTTTGGTTTTATAAGTGATACTGATGGCAGTGAAGTATTCTTCCACAGGAATAACCTTGTGGGTGTTGAGTTTGACGCTTTGAATGAAAATGATGAGCTTGAGTTTGAAGTTGAAAAATCTGCCAAAGGGCCAAGTGCTACTAATGTGAGCATTGCGAAGAAACAAGAATAAAGATTCATCAGGCATTATTTTCTATATATAATCAGTTGGAAAATGTGTCCAGTACGGCGAGTCGTTTTTTCATAACTCTTTGTGTCACAATGAGTTAAAATAGGATAGCCTGGCAGAACATGTCAGGCTATTTTTATTACCTGTGTTTACACGGCAGGCAGGAGACCAATCTCAAGAAAAAGAAAGCAGGGCGAAAGAAGGAGCCTCGGGACTATTTGTTGTTAGCTGTATAATTTAGGGAAGCTAAAAAGGTAAAGCATGATTGTCCTCGAACATGTTACAAAATATTTCGGTAGATTTCAGGCCCTAAAGGATATCTCCTTTGAAATTAGTAGAGGAGAAATCGTCGGTTTCTTAGGGCAAAATGGTGCCGGTAAGACTACGATCATGCGCATTTTGACTTCTTATCTTCCAGCCACATCCGGTAAAGTTATCATTGCCGGAGGAGATGTATCTAAAAATTCTTTGGCTATTCGTAAAAAAATTGGGTATTTGCCTGAGACGCCGCCACTTTATTCCAATATGGCGGTAAGAGATTATCTTAGGTTTGCCGCGCAACTAAAAGATGTCCCAATTAGGCAGCAGCGTGTTCAGGTAGATAAAGTTTTAGAGCAATGTTGCATAGAGGGAGTCCAACATAAAACCATTGGCACTCTTTCTAAAGGATATAAACAAAGAGTGGGCATTGCTCAGGCAATAGTTAATGACCCTGAAGTTTTAATATTGGATGAGCCGACAATCGGCTTGGATCCGGTCCAAATTATTCAAGTGCGTAATCTTATAAAAAGTTTAGAGCATAAAAGAACGGTGATTTTAAGCACACACATTCTCTCAGAGATTCAGCAAATTGCTCAAAGAGTTTTAATTATTAAATCAGGTGAAATTATTGTTGACGAAACTTTAGAGAATCTCCTAAGAGAGCATGAATCAAATCTCGAGGATATATTCCTGGAATTACATTCCGCGTCTAAAGAAAAAAGTAGCTATGAATAAAATTTTTGCTATCGCCGGAAAAGAACTAAAAGCTTACTTTAAATCTCCCATTGCTTACGTCGTCTTGATTATTACCATTTCCGTTTTTAATATCTTCTTTTTCTTGATTATTGACGGAAACAGAGAGGCCAGTTTGCGCGATGTGTTTAAAGTCATGGAATTTTTATTTATCTTCATTGTGCCGCTTCTCACTATGAAAACATTCGCCGAAGAGAAGTCCTCCGGCACCATGGAATTTTTAATGACCACCCCTACGACAAATACGGCAATCGTCCTTGGTAAATATCTGGGAAGTCTGATATTTTTTACGCTCATTATCGCGATAACATTGAGCTATTATTTTATTATCGAGTTTTTCAGCAATCCTGAGCGGCTTGAGACATTGATTGGATATGTAGGTATTTGGCTTGAGGGCGCTTTCTTTATTGCCATCGGCGTATTAGCCTCTTCATGGACAAAGAATCAGATTATCGCCGCGATAAGCTCTTATGTAATTTTGTTTTTATTGTATTTTTCAATGAGTTTTATTAAGTATTTCAGTGGTTCCTTAGAAACCTTGGTTCGATATATCGGCGCATGGAGTCATGCCGAGAATTTTACTGTGGGACTTATCTCTATGACGGATTTGGTATATTATGTAAGTGGTATTCTTATTTGCATTTTATTTACAAGATTGAGCATTGAGAATCGATTATGGCATTAAAGAGAACATCTAAGAATCTCGCTTTACTATTCGCGATAGGGATGGTTTGTCTTTTGTATGGTTTGGGAACTGCTTATATAGAAAATCATTTCAGCTCGTTAACCATTCTTATTTCTTTAACCGGTTTGGCCTGTATTTTGGTTTGTTTTTTTGAGTTAAGAAAACTTGTTCGGAGATCAGCAATCGCGTCTCAATGGAAAAAATATGGTTTTATTGTATTTGTGATTGTGATCCTTTTGACCTTTCTTGCGGGGATTAACTATTTATCGTATCGTTACAATGTGCGTTGGGATATGACTAAAGCTAAGCAACATACCTTATCGAAAAGCACCGCTACAGTTATTAAGGATCTTCAACAGGAAGTTAAAATTGTCGCTTTTTATGTGGGAATACCGCCAAAGTATTTAGAAGACTTGTTTAAAGAATACCAAAGGCGTTCTCAAGGGATAATCAAAGCCGAAATCATTGACCCTATCGTGCAAATCGGTTATGCTGCTCAATTTGGTAACGTAATAAGCGGAAAAGAAAGAAAGGTTATAGTCCTCTCTGGAGGCGAGCGTAAGGATATCGATTTTACCAATCAGCCGTTATCTGAAGATCAGTTAACTAATGCTATTATTCAAGTGGCAAGAGATAAGCGCGTTGTCTACTTTTTAATCGGCCACGGTGAATATGATGTTTCTAATGAGGGTGATAATGGCTTGAGTACTTTAAAAAGAATGTTAATCGCCAATAATGTAGAAGTAAAAACAGTGATGTTGGGAGTAGAAGAAGAGATTCCCGAAGATTGTGATGTCTTTATCGTTGCCGGACCTCGAAATCCTCTGACAGAAGAAGAGGAGGAGATTGTCAAGAAATACTTAGAGAATGGCGGTGATGCCTTTTTTTTAATTGAGAATACCCCTGTTACTACACAGGATAAACCACTTACAGAAGAAGAAAAGCGCAAAAACCCTTCTTTAAATAAGATTCTGAATCATTGGGGGATAAAGATTGCCGATGATATTGTTGTAGATTTATCTAATCATATTGGCCAGGAAGTAGGTTGTCCGGCTACCCGCAATTATCCGCCGCACCGGGCTATTATTAAAGATTTGGATTATACCTTTTATATCCGTCCCCGTTCAATCTCTATTTTAGAAAATCGACGCGAATCAATTAAAACAGCCCCATTGGTTTTAACCGCCTCAGAAGAAAACAGCTGGGGCGAAACGGATAGGACTCTCCGTGTCAAATTTGATAAAGGTGTAGACATCCCCGGGCCTGTTCCCATCGCGTTTGTTATCTGGGAGCCAAGGCAAGAGAGTAAACCTTCCGACACCCGCATTGTCGTGTTTACTGATACAGACTTTTTGTCGAATGCTTTTATTGAGGAATACAGCAATGCCCAGATGGGACTAAATGTTATTAGTTGGCTTTCGGATTTGGATTACATGATTTTTGACGATCGCAAAGACATCAAAGTCGAACGGCTCGATTTAACGAGCAAGCAAAAACGCATGGTGGCTGTTATCCTTTTTGGTATACCTTTTCTTATTGCCACCGTGGGTATAATGACCTGGCTCAAGCAAAAGGATTGAAGGATGGATAAGCATCATCACAAATCGTCACACCACCGTATTCTAGCGCGTGGAGCATTTACCCGGCTTATGCCTGAGCTGCAGCAGGCGGTATCAGACCGCGGCTATCATACGCCTACACCTATACAAGAGCAGGTGATTGCGCATCTACTTAGCGGGAGAGATCTGATCGGCTGCGCGCAAACCGGCACCGGAAAAACCGCGGCTTTTATCTTACCAATCTTGCAATATTTGACGAAAAATTCACGCCATCGGGCACGGGGAAAAAATCGTGTATTGGTTTTAGCGCCTACTCGTGAGTTAGCCGCGCAAATCGGCGATAGTGTTAAAAATTATGGGCGATATTTAAGGGTGTTTTGTGCGGTTATTTTTGGCGGCGTTGGCCAGAATCCTCAGGTGCGCGCGCTGAGGAATGGTGTGGATATTATTGTAGCTACCCCCGGACGCCTGCTGGATTTGATTAATCAACGCTACATAGAATTAGATGATACTGAGATTTTTGTTCTGGATGAGGCCGATCGCATGCTCGATATGGGTTTTATCCATGATGTCCAGCGCATTATCGTTAAGCTTCCTAAAAAACGGCAGACTCTTTTTTTCTCGGCCACGATGCCCCCGGAAGTGGTTAAGCTTTCGGAGGAGATCGTAAATAATGCTGTTTTTGTCAGTGTGACTCCAGATAAACCAGCGGTAGAACGTATTGTTCAGAAGGTATTTTTTGTGGATAAAAATCATAAGGATGCTCTCCTTGCGCGGCTCCTAGAGGCCAAACATTTGAGCCGGGTGTTGGTTTTTGTACAAATGAAACATGCTGCCGATAAAGTTGTCAAGCGGTTACAGACGCTTAATATTAGCGCTATAGCGATTCATGGCAATAAAAGCCAGGGCGCGCGTACTGGGGCGCTGACTAAGTTTAAACTGGGGCAGATTCGTGTTCTGGTTGCTACTGATATTGCGGCTCGGGGAATCGATATTGATTCGATTTCACATGTGATCAATTATGATTTGCCAAATACCCCAGAGACTTACGTGCACCGCATTGGGCGTACAGCCCGAGCCGGCGCTGACGGCGACGCTGTTTCGTTTTGTTCAGCGCCAGAACGGGATTGTTTGCGCGCGATTGAAGGAATGGTACGCCTGGCGATACCGGTTGATCGTGGTCACTTGTTTCATTCTCAGGCGGCCGAGCTTGCTGTTGGTGCCGCGGCGCGGCCATTGCCTAAAATCAGAAGGGCTAATCCCAATGCAAGCGCTAATCGTAAGCCTGCTGCTAGAAATAAAAGACGTCCAGTATCCTGGAGGCGATGGCAAAAGAATTGATTGGTTATGAAATTTGAAAAATACCATATTTCTGACGATATCAAAAAGAATTTAGCCCAGTTAGGGTTTATTAAACCTACAGATATTCAGTTTAAGGCAATACCTTCGATTCTTAAAGGAGAAGATGTTTTAGCTGTCGCGCAAACCGGTACCGGCAAAACAGCCGCTTTCGCGATTCCGATTATTGATAGGATTCATTCTAATAAGAGCAGCAAACGCGCGAGAGGAATTAAATGTATTGTTATGGTGCCTACCCGTGAATTATCATCGCAGATCGGAGAAGTTTTTGCCAAGTTGTCAAAGCACACAAAAGTTAAAGTTTTTGCTTTATATGGCGGAGTCCAACAGGATGAACAAATTAAAAAGCTTCAGGATGGAATAGATATTTTAATCACAACTCCGGGAAGAATGTTTGATTTAATTAATCAGAAACATATTAATTTGACTTATATTGAAGTTTTAGTTCTTGATGAGGCAGACTATATGCTTGAATTAGGGTTTATTGAAGATATCAAATATGTTAAAAAAATGCTAAAGACGCGTCATCAAACTCTTTTCTTTTCAGCGACAATAAGTGATAAGATTAAGAAATTAGCCTATTCCCAAGTTAAGAACTCGGCAATACGTATTCAAATTTCGCCTAAAGACCCGGTGTCAAAAAATGTTTCTCATTATGTAATGTTTGTTGAAATAGACGATAAGAGATTTTTTCTGGAACATTTTATTAAGGATAATCCGGAGAGTAAAATTATTGTTTTTGTTCGAACAAGAATTCGCGCCGAGCGGGTGGCCAAAGCAATGGAAAGGGTGGGGATAGCTTCTTTAGCAATTCATGGAGATAAAGAACAATATGAACGTATTGATGTAATGAAAAAGTTTAAACAAGGGCAATGTAACCTTTTGATTGCTACCGATGTTAGCGCTCGTGGAATTAATATCGTTGACATCGAATATGTTGTTAATTATGACTTGCCAATAAAAACAGAAAATTATGTCCATAGGGTTGGCCGGACAGGTAGAGGATTTAACAAGGGTATTGCTATTTCTTTTTGTAGCAACGAAGAATTAGAATTACTTGATGAAATTCAAGAATTTTTAAATAAAAAAATAGAGGTTATTAAAATTAACAAAAAAGATTATTCGATGATTATTAATCCTGTTGATTATGAGAGTGATTGGAAAAGTTTAATTGAACAAGAAGAAACAAGGCGGGATGAGCCTAAAAAGAAAATAAATCCCGTTAGAAAACTCGGACAGGGTATTAAACTCTGCCCTCGTTGAAGAATATCTACCCTGTGGCAAGCCGCAGGGTATTTTTCTAACGGGATAAATAAGGGGAGAAAGAAAAAATGATTAACGTAAATTCAGTCACATTGCAGTTCGGCAAAGAATCGCTATTTAAAGATGTAGATATCAACTTTACCGATGGCAACTGTTATGGTTTGATTGGGGCTAATGGTTCCGGTAAATCGACATTTTTAAAGGTGCTTTCCGGTGAACTTGAGCCAAGCGCGGGTTCTGTGTCGGTGCCGCGGGGTCAACGCGTATCAGTATTACGGCAGGACCATTTTGCTTTTAACGAGGATGAGGTGTTGGCAGTGGTGATTGAAGGGCATAAGCATGTGCACGAAATTATGCTGGAACGGGATAAGCTTTATGCCAAGAGTGATTTTAGTGATGCTGACGGGCATCGTTTAGCGGAATTAGATGATGAGTTTAATAGGCTTGATGGTTGGAGTATCGAGGCGGAAGCGGCTAAACTTTTAAGTAATCTTGGAGTTTCCGATGAGCTGCATACCCAAAAGATGAAACAACTTGACGCTAATATGAAGGTGCGTGTGCTTTTGGCCCAAGCCCTGGTAGGCAATCCTGATGTATTGCTTTTAGATGAGCCCACGAACCATTTAGATATGCAAACCTGTATGTGGCTGGAGGAATTTTTGATTAAGTTTAATAATACCACGGTTGTTGTTTCTCATGACCGGCATTTTCTAGATAAGGTATGTACCTATATCGCTGATATTGATTTTGGAAAGATTCAACTCTATACCGGTAATTATAGCTTTTGGTCGCAGTCGCGTAATTTGGCCTTGCGCCAGCGGCAGGATAAAAATCGCAAGATTGAAGAAAAACGCAAAGAACTGTTAGACTTTATTGCCCGTTTCAGTGCCAACGCGTCGAAATCTCGTCAGGCTACCTCGCGTAAAAAAACACTGGAAAAACTTAATCTGGACGAGATCAAGCCTTCATCGCGTAAATATCCGTATATCGAGCTTATTTTCGATAAAGACGCCGGTAATGACTTATTGAGCATTAAGGAGTTAAGTAAAACTGTTGATGGCGAGAGTATGTTTAAAGACTTTTCGCTTGATTTAAACAAAGGCGAAAAGGTAGCATTCTTAGGGCCAAATGACGCGGCTAAGACCGCGCTGTTTAAAGTGTTGATGGGTGAGGATGAGGCAAACGCGGGAGAATATCAATGGGGATCGGCGGTAAAATATAGCTATTTTCCCAAAGATTTTGGCTCTTATTTTCAAAAGGATTTGCCACTTATTGATTGGCTGCGGCAATATTCCGATGATACCGATGAGGGTTTTATCCGCAGTTTTTTAGGTAAGATGTTATTTAGCGGTGACGATGTGTTTAAAAGCGTGCAGGTGCTTTCCGGTGGAGAGAAAGTACGCTGTATGTTGGCTAAGATTATGCTTTCTCGGGCTAACACGCTGATTCTGGACGAACCTACTAACCACCTTGATTTGGAATCTATCACCGCGCTTAATGATGGTTTGGTTCGGTTTAAGGGTACCTTGATTTTGGCGTCTCATGACCATGCCATTGTGCAGTCGGTGGCTGACCACATCGTCGAGATAACACCTAATGGCTACATT
>JAHJHM010000084.1 GCA_018823915.1 Candidatus Omnitrophota bacterium | reverse complement strand
TTCTTGGGTATCTGGTTGGCTATTTTTATTGAGCTTTCATCCTTATCTACTTCATAGCTTCCTTCACCGGCCTTTATGCCTCTCTTCGCTATTTGATATGCCCACCAAGGAATTTGTGGAGAGCCTTGGTTAAGTTTACCTTTTTGATTTGAAAAATTTTTCAATCGCTCGGTCAATATCTGTTCAGGGTCTTCCCTCCAGCAATCTATGGTTCGGAATATCCTAACCTCATTTTGCAAGACATCATAACTATTGCCCGCATTTAGATGTGAACTCGATCTTTCGTTTGGATTTAAAAATGTCATGACGGCGGAAAGAACCGCAACAACCAAAGAAAGAACTCCTGCCATGACATTATTATTGTTGACAAAAGAACTCCCTGCTATAGCCGCTAATACAACAATAGGCACTCCAATAATAAGATGGAAATTGGCCCACGTGTGTGCGGCGGCAAAATGACCTTTTGCTGAATAGAGCGAAGACTCCTCTATCCTTTTGCTCTCCTTCATTATTTCCAATTTTGCTTTTGAAACCGACTGTTCAGCTGTCGTTATCTGATTTTTCATATTTATTATCCGTATACGGGGAAATAATCCCCAAATACCTTTCTCCACATTTCAATCGCATCTTTAGCGTATCCGCGGCTGTCATACTCTTCTGCCTTAATGGATCGTTCATATGCCAATTGAAATTTATCAACCGCCTCCTGAATCTTCTCTCGCGTATTTAAGTAAGCTCCCACATCGCCACCAAGCCCTGCGGGATCGGAATTCTGCTTGTTTATTAAATCTTTTCCTTTATCAAAATAGAAACGTACGCCCGAAGGAAAACTAGATATTGTAACATTGTCCAAAATCGATAAAGCCAATACTTCAAGATGAAATGACATAAAGAAACTGCCGATGTTTTTGTTCCAGCCTTTGATCATTTTCACCAAAGGAACCATATCCCCATTATGCTTTGTGTTTGATTGGCTCATGATTTCCACATGTTTTTTAGGATCCGTCGAAATCCAAGACTGTCTGATCGAATTCGGGATTAAGAACCCGCCTCCTTGTCGATAAAATGCCGGAACAACGTCAACTTTAAAATCATCAAAACATATTGTTACGGCTTGACCATTTCTGCTGATATCAGGTGTCTTTGTATATGTTTTTCGTAAAGTTCTCTTTACCAGATCAAGAAGCCCTGCTTGCCCACCATTTTGACCATTAAAGTGATTGTAATAACTAACATCTAAAACGGCAAAGATGTCCACATCCGCATCATTCAACGGTGCGATCATTGTGCTACGAGAATACGAGCCGGTTAAAAATGATTCTTTAACTGCTAGACCGGCATCAAGAACTTCTCTAACTGACTTCTGTCTAGTAGAAACGGTTTCTTCTTGTAATCCCGTTATCTCAAGATTTTCTTTCAAATTCTGAAATGATTGTTTTACTGTTGTCGCCATATTAATTCTCTTTTTTAAACTTCTTCCCGCACTTCGGACACTCGACTTCGTTATCGAAAAACAAGCTACAGGGTACGTCGGCACCGCAGTGCGGGCATTTTACAACATCTGATCCCATGGTGAAATCGTATCCCATAAACTCATCTAAAAAATCATCACCGTTCATTTAAAAATCTTAATCAATATTTCAAACAACTTCCCTATCACCCTACCGACCTTTTTAATAAAACAGTTGGAACCCAAATAATCTATGCCGCTGGCTGTGATTTTCATATGAATATCAACGGGACCAACTCGTCCAATTTCATTGGACTCTTTTAACTCAATGAGCCCCTTATCTCTTAGATACTGTGCCTGCCTATATATGTCATCAAATTTGATATTTCTTTCTTTCGAGAGCTTCCTTCCGGATAAACGTTCTGCCGGTTTATTCACGTTGAAATCATGCAGAATCTTTAGGAGTCTATTCGCTGAAAAATTACGCAAAACTAATCCTCCTTACTATGCCCCCTCAACAATCTTTATTTCCTCTTTGGTAAGTCCGTACAACTCATAAACCATCTGGTCAATTTGGTGTTCGTATTCTTTGACTTGGGCTTGTTTGGCAGAACTCTGTAAGTAATCTTTGGACGTAGTAGTAATTTCTAAAATCTGTTCCGCCAAATTCTTAAACGGCGCTTGATCTTGAGTCGAAATATTTTTTATTGGTAATTTTTTAAGATCGCTAACCAATATCTGAGGATGTAAATCAGTGCCCTTCTGTCTAAGTGAATTGTGGTAATAATTGATAGCAGGAGAATTTATTAATGCGAGTATATATTCCAAATAAAACAGATTTTCGTACTCATCTCTTAAATAAGTTGAGTGCAAGGAATTTGAGACAAATATTTTATTTTCATCAATACTTCCCTTGAGAATGGCGCTATTCTGAGCTGTTAAAATTTTCCGATGGAGAAATATTTCCCTCTCTCTCAATTGGACTTTTCGTAGCTCGACTTTATCTTTTATAAACCTCATTGCTTCTTTAATATCATAGCAAAGCCATAAATCGTCGCAACTAAAATAGTATTTTGACAAATGGTAGCGTCCAGCGATCCCTGCGAATTTAACATATCTTGAATCTGCTTTCTTATCTTTAACGAGTTTTTCACGAATAAACGGAACGATTCCATCTTTAACATGACAAATTGTCTCCAAAGACAAACAGCCATTGTTAATTTTCCCCAACAAATCTACATCAAATCTGGCAATATTAAGGTTGACCTCTCTTTTTTCTATAAGCAACGACTGGTCAATCTTAGTAAAAATTCGGCTGTCCCATAGCTCTTCAAGTGCTGGCTTAAATGCAACGTTGATCTTATTTTTATAATTAATTCTTGAAGACATAACAAGTATCATAAATTCATCATTAGCCGAAAAGCCAACGTTAGAACCGAGATACAAAATGCTCAATATAGAAAAATTATTCAAGGTGTAAATTTGGAATTCGCCGTGGTTACGCTTTCTTGAGAAAAGTCGAAACGGTAATATAAAAGAAAATTGCATGTCGGGATTGCCTATTCGCTTGGCAACCTCAACAAAAATTGCGGCGGTATCTTGCCTCCCCGTACGAACGCATTCAAATTTATTCTTGTAAAGTTCGCGTTCTTGATCTGACAACTCCGCATTATAGGGAGGATTTGCAATAACGATGTCAAACCCACCATTTTCTTGAAAAACATCAGAAAAATGAAGTTTCCAGAGAAAAAAAGGCTTAATATTTGCTTTTTTTAACACCTCTATTTTTTTGAGTTCGGATGATTTATTCTGCTCCCTTAAGGTTGTCTCAATAAGATCCCATTCAAGCCTTTCAATTTGCTTTTTTAGTTCATCTTTCTTTGTTTTCTGCGTAGTCTCAAAGAATTCTTTATGGAGCCGTTTGAGCTCGTCGGATTTCTTCTTAGCACTACTGTAGATATCAAACAAACTCGCATTTTCTTCAACCTTTTTCCCGGATTGTTCAAGCCGTTTTATTTGGGAATTAATCTTCTTAAGCTCTTCGTCTATCTGTTGTTTTTTATCCCGGGTCAACTTATCAGCCTGATGAAGCCTGATATATTCCGATGAGAGTTCTGCCTGTTTTTCTTTCAGATTCGATATTTGCTTTTCCTTGTCAAAGTTGACGGTGGAAATCAATTTGTCGTCGAATAACCGTACGCCTCCATATTCATCCAGAAGACTATTCCCCTGCATAATCTTGTAATCCAAGTTCGGCAAAGGCTTAATCTGGCGAATATCATCCTCGTCTACCACAAGCGACAGCCATAAACGAAGCTTGGCAATCTCAACAGCACTCGGATCGATGTCAACACCATAGAGTGAATTGTGAATACAGTCCCGTTTAAAATTGTAAAGTGTCCGCCCTGAATCTTTGATATAACTGGAAAGTGTTTTGCGGGCCCTGACTATCTCGGTCATCATGCCAACTGGAAATGCACCACTTCCAATTGCCGGGTCGCACACTTTAATACTAGCAAGTTTTTCGTCTACCAGTTCTGCATTCTGCCGGATGCTTTCGGAAAGCTTGTAAGAATAGGTATCGGTTTCTCTACCTTTGGCTTCTACAGTTGCCTCGTTTTCGCCCACCTGCTCACCATATTTGATAAGCGTCTCAATATCCTCTTTGGTAATTTTGCCTTCAAGTTCTGTCGATAGATAATTAATCAAGCTCTGCTGACACATATAGTGGACAATCTCACGAGGCGTATAATACGTGCCTTTTGATTTACGGTCCTTTACTTCCAGAAGATTCTCAAAAACCTTCCCGAGCATCTCCGGGTCAACAGCTACTTCCTTTTCAAGAGGCTCATCTTCTTTAACCGTAAAGTTATAACGGTCAAAAATGTCTAAAATGCCGTTGCCAATGTCTCCTGTTTTAATATCCTTGCGGTCGTTTGAAAAAAGATCGTTTGGAAGATCTATGACAGTTTTTTCCCAGCTATAATTATTTATGGGGTCAAAAAGCCCGCCGTTTAAAAAAGGAATTTTACACTGAAAATGGTCGTTCCAATGGTCAATATGCGATCGGTCAAGCGCAAGCGCGTCATAAAAAAGCGGCTCCAACACATCATTGAAAAAGTTTTTATAGGGAATAACCTCGCCTTCAAATAAATCGCGAAAAAATCTTTTTGAACCGGTGCCCCATTCTTCATCTTTCTTTACTCCAAACCATCCCTTCTTTTGTAAAAAATACAGGAATACGATTTGTCCCAAGAGCTTTTTGGCGAAGTTAGCCGTATCAACCTCTTTGTCTTTAAAATCACTCCTCAATTTTTCATCGCGCTTAACCAACTCATCGAGCGCATCTTTAACCCGCAAAAATAAATCTTTGTATTTCTCAAAAAACTCCTTTGTGACCTTTTCAATATTAAAAGCTTCTTCTATCTGATTAAGAACAGGATTTCTTTCATCGTCTATAACAAGATCGACAAGCTGGCTCTGCGCGGTATGACTGTTTTCATTGACCCCGACAAGGAAGGACCAGCGGCGTGCCGGAGTAAACTCCTCTTTTACTCTCATCCGGCCCTTTTTGCCTTCTTCAAACCGGTAGTCCATCTTAACCAAGGAGAAACGCCAGTCTTCTTCGTTAGGAGCAACAAAGGCAACCAATGCGGCATCCTTCAATTCTCCGCCCCGGCTGCCATTCAAATACCAGGCAACAAAATTCCTCTGCATAGTGCGGGCGCGCTCAATAGATGTCTCTTTTTTGAGCTTTGCGATAAGAATATCTATCTTATGCTCGCCGTCGGTATATTTCCCTATCCGCTCCAAAGTATTGATATATTGCTCGTAGGCATCGGGGATATAATTCCCCTTATACATAAAGGTAGCCTCTTCCACATCATTGAGCAAGTTCTTCACAAAACTTACGAACCTGCCTTTATCAAAGGTCGATTCAAAGGTTTCCTTTATAAGCGTTTGAGCTTGTTTTTTATCCATAAGTTATTCCCCGCTAAAGTACAATGATAGGATTACTTCCCGTTTCCCGAAAACAACCGGCGAATACTCGACATAATGGCCTTCTAAAAGCCGTCCGGGAATACGTGTCTGGAGAGTGGCCAAAACTTTCAAGGGATTCATTACATCCTGTTTTAATTCATCCAGGGCCTTGAGAGTTTCCTTTGTGGTCTGCTTAGGAAGACCGCCCTCTTCAAGTTGTTTTACGACCTTCCTTAAATACAACTCCTGCTCATCCGTGAGCTGGCGTGTATTTTTTAGCGTTACCTTTAACGTCCTAAGGATATTGGTTGCGCTGTCCCTGCCGCCCTTACCTTTGAAATGCGCCTCTGCCATCTCTTCGGTCGTGGCAAAGATAAAGGCCTCTTTGTTCTTATCCAAGAGCTCATAGAATTCTCCTGGTAACTTTTGCCTTTTCTCCTCAAGATCGCTTTCCATTAGTTTCGCCGCAGAAAGGAAATCAAGCTCTTGCGGCTTCTCGTTGACATTGATGATAAAGAACTTTTGGAACTTACCTCTCCTAAAATATGTAAGAAGCGATTCCTTATATTCGGTATTAATTTTCCCGGTACGAGCTTTCTTAGGCAGATATTTGATTTTCTCGAATAAATCCGGGTCTTTATCCCGGATGTTCTTAATAATCTGTAGGTATTTCAATTCGCTTTCTTCTTTTTCATCCTCGCCGGTAATGACCTGCTTGGAGATCAACCTATTGAAAAGCTCATGTGAACCGATTGGCTCGCCTTCGGTTAAAAGCTCCGCATCGCCACCCAAAAGGGTTAAAAAGGCGTTGATTTTAGCCTCTGCGGCTTCCCTGAGTTTTATCTGATCATTAGATTGTTTTGTCGGGAAAAAGTTAAAGGTGTATATTTCAGAAAATTTTGTATCCACACGGTTAATACGGCCGACTCTTTGCATCATGCGAGTTGGATTCCAAGGGATATCGTAATTAATAACCGTATTGGAGCGATGCAAGTTAACACCTTCTGATAATACTTCTGTAGATACGAGAATACGATACTCGTTTTTTGGATGCCGGGCCCGGGCGTCAAAATTCTCAATTACTTTATCGCGAGTTGCCTCCCCAGAGCCTCCGCTAAACAAAAGTGCCGTATCGGGAAACTTCTTGTTTATGTTACCTGATAGATATTCGGCGGTTTCTTTTGATTCAGTAAAGACAATGAGTTTATTATCTTTTAAGATTTTATTTTTTGAAAGCTCATTTAAGAATTTAAGCAGTTTCGGATCCCGAGTCACATCTTGCCATAAAACCTTTACTTCTTTTAGGAGCTTAAGATCGCTCTTAAGGTCCTTAATAAGATCATCCGTGAATTCCTTCCCTGGATATTTCTCTGCCTTCCCTTCATCAATCAAACGTTGCACAGCCTCATCGTCGTCGTTTTCCAAGAGTTCAAAAATTTTGTTGGTGTATTTCTTGCTGACGTATACATTGCCCTTGTCGAACTCCTTGATAAACATCTCGTAGGAATAAATAAACCTGTCTATGGATTGCTTAAAGGCGAAGAAACTGCTCTCAAGCCTCTTTACCAAAAGGATTTTCATAAACTTGCCCATGTTTCTCTGGGATATCATTTCGGGCTGGGATATGCGGCCCTTATAGTAAAGCATTGGCGTATAGCGAGCATACTTGAATTTCTGAGCAATAAGTTCGATAGTCTTATTGAAAATTTTATCTTCCTCACTACTTAATTCGTAAAACAGCGGTTCCGGCTTCTGGGCATCCGGGAATTTTAGCTTATTTCTCTTCAGATCCTCAGAGAAATAATTAGTAATCTCTGTCCTAGTCCGGCGAACCATTAAGTATTTGAGGACTTTATCGCGGATTTCTTTCGAGTTTTCTTTTACTGTTTTGATATACTCGGCGTAATCTCTTTGCCTATCCAACCCTTTAAGTTTCCTATGCAAGCCATTGAAGAATCCCTCCAAGTCGGCAAGGTTAGGAATGGTGCTCTTTTTTGCCTTCTGAAATAGTTTAATCTGGCTCAAGACGTCCTTGGGTGAATTGTTATAAGGCGTTGCCGTAACCAGGATCACCCGTTTGCCGCGGCAAATCTCTGCCAGTTTTTCATAAGTCATGGTGGCTTCTGTCCGGAAACGATGGGCTTCGTCTATTATGATATTGGTGTATTTCTCGGTCCCCCGGTCAATGATGTCATCCAGCTTACCCAGCGATTCAAAATCCGCGGGGAGCCTAAAATCGGAAAATACGTTTGGCCAAGAGCCGGGATTAGCTTTTTCAAGAAGCACGGGAGGCGCAATGACTAAAGTCCGGCCATCGAGTTGACCGGCAAGCATCGCTGAAATATAGGTCTTTCCAAGGCCAACCACGTCGGAAATAAAAACCCCGCCGTATTCCTCAAGGATCTTCTTGGCATTCAAAACCGCCTGCTCCTGGTACTCCAGTCGCTTGAACTCTTGAGGCAAGTATTTGATAAAGACATCCTCTGCCTGACTCAATTCATCCTTGAAATATTCGTATAGGAATTTGAGGTAAAGCTGATGAGGTGTTATATTCTGATTAAGCCAGGTCTTTTCTTCAATGGTCTGGATATACTTTTGGCTGACATCAACGGAATCCTTCCAGAGTTCTTCGAATTTTTGCCTGGCAAATTCATAATCGGCCCGGGTTTTTAATTCTACGTTGAATTCAAGGTTATCAACTAAACCCGCCTGGGTAAAATTACTGGAGCCGGTAATAACCCGACTTACATCGCGATCCCCCTCTGCGAAAGTCATTATCTAAAGCTTGGCATGGATATTCTGCGAAGGGTATGCCCTTACTTCTAATTTCTTGCTCTTTATCCACTCTATAAATTTAACAACTCCTTCTTCAACTTGTCGAACGTCCTCGGAACCCTCCAACTCCTTTTCAACCAAGCCCTGAAATTCTTGCTTTGTCTCTGCGTGAGAAAATTGGAGCTCCTGTTGTTTTTCGGTTACTGCTCTATTAAGCAGATCGTATGTCTGTCGGCTTGTGCTTATTCCAATAAGGACGCGGATTTTCTCGGTTGCCTCCAGGGACTTATATATCGCATAAAACCCGCTTGTATAAAAGAATCCTACCAGACAATCAAAAAATTTCGTGTCCTTTATCAAAACCTCAAACCTATCCTTGAGGTTTTGATCCTTCTCATTGGTAATAAACGTCAAATCGCTACTCATTTTTTCTTTCCTTTATGCATCCAGTCCGCACGATCCTTTTCTATCAAGTCCCGGATAATAGAAACAATGGATGCGTTTTTATTTTGCTTCTGCAATTGAAGGGCTTTTTCCTTCAGGAAAAAATACTGGTCTTGCGTAATTTCGATGGTCGTTTTCTTTATGCGTTTATTGGCAGGCATGTTTCACTCCTTGATTGTTGCTTAAGTATTATACCCGTATACCCATAATTATGGATTATATCACAACGCATTGCCTTTGGAAACAAAGAAATTAAAGGGGACAGACACCTTTTAACTTGACAAATATTTTTTTCTATATAAAATAACTGCATGCCAAGACAAGCCCGCATAGTTGTTCCAGACACACCTCGCCATTAAATTTGTCAAAACCTTAAGAAAGCATTAAACCGGTCATTAAAGTATTCGCGCAGGGGGGAGACCCGCGGCGAAAGAGCGGTAGTCCAATAGGCCCTGGCCTGCTGGGTAGTCTAACAAGACATACCCTGGCAGGATAAGAAAAGGTGTCTGTCCCCTTTTCTTGCCAGTGCCTTGCTCACCGTTTTGATTCGGGATTACATGAGGGATATTGGGAATAAAAAAAGAAGCCACAATCACAAGGAATAGACAAGAATCATCCTTATGCAAATTACAGAATTTAAGGAAATCTTTAGCCTCGCCACCAGTAACCGGAATAACCTGCTTCGCCTGACGTTAATCAACTTATCAAGGTACTCAAGGTTTATGACGACCATGTGAAGGTGGAAATGTTTATAAACGAACCGGACGGCGAGATTGTGCAGAACTTACCGCTGAAGGAACCCCAAAAACAGCGAACCCCGCTCCTTCTTGAGGAACAGGGTTCGACTGAGCGTCAACAATGGCGGAGGGGAGAGGATTTGAACCCCCGGTAACCTTACGGCTACAACAGTTTTCAAGACTGCCACCTTAAGCCAGACTCGGTCACCCCTCCTGAATACATCATGGAGGCTCTGCCCCCTCTGACGTTCCGCTCGTAAGAATACCAGAGAAGAATCTCTCACTTCTCTGTCACCCCCGAAGATTATCAAAGAAGAGAATTTTGATATAAATCAAATACAACCTAAATTAGGCTCTGCCCCCTCTGACGTTCCGCTCGTAAGAATACCAGAGAAGAATCTCTCACCCCCGAAGACTTTTCATAGAAAAACAAACTCGATAAACTATAATTTACTTAAAAATTTGGGAAAAGATATTTTGCATCAGAAAAACGCCGTCTTTTACGCCATCGATAATAACCTTGCCTAAATCGATTCTAAAAGCAACTTTTAGATATAATCCAAAAAGAATCAAATTTACCACATAAAGGATACTAAAAAGAAATAAGTAATCTATGAAAGCGATAAAATTAGAACCTTTGGTTTCCCGGGCGATAAAAACTAAATGACTGGTTAAGATAAATCCTCCTAAAAAAAGAAAAATATCCCGGTCAAAAGAAAAATTTAAAACTTTAGGGAGCAAAAAGAAGCCAATGCCAAAAAAAATAAGTAGGGAAGAAAATAGAAAAGCGAAAAAAGAAGAGCGGAAAAAAAACTTCTGTATTTTTTTATAAAAATTATTTAAATCGGCGAGAAAAATGTAAAACGCAAGGCAGGAAAGTACAGAAAGAAAAAAAACATCTACTTTCAGGTCCTGAGTTGATTTTATCTCTTTAAAAAATTCTTTGCTCAATTCTATGAGAAAACAAAAAATTATTAAAAAGAGCGCGAATTTTATTAAGGCAAAAAAATAATTACTTCGTAATCCTCTCTCTTCCATCCATGTATCTCCTCAAAACCTGGGGAATAATAACAGAGCCGTCGTCTTGCTGATAATTTTCCAAAATAGAAATAACCAGCCTTGCCAGAGCCACTCCTGAACCATTTAAGGTATGAACGAATCGCATCTTACCGGTTTCTTTTTCTCTGTATCTAATATTCCCGCGCCGGGCCTGAAAATCCTCAAAATTAGAGCAGCTGGATACTTCAAGCCATTTATCCATGGGGATACCCTTACGGGCACAAGTAGACCCTCCTGATACCTTTGAAGGAGGGGTCTTATCTGCTCCGGGAGCATAAATTTCTATATCATAACATTTCGCGGCAGCAAAACTGAGATCGCCAGAGGCCAACAAAACCAAGCGGTAAGGAATTTCTAATAACTCGATAACCCGGCAAGCATTAGCAACGAGTTTTTCTAATTCTTGGTAAGAATCCTCCTGTGCGACAAACTTAACCAATTCCACCTTATTAAACTGATGAACCCTCGAAAGCCCTTTAGTTTCTTTACCGTAAGAGCCTGCCTCTCTTCTAAAGCAAGCAGTGTTGGAAACATAACAAATTGGCAGCTCTTTTTCGTTAAAGGTATCATCGCGATGGATATTTGTTATCGGGACTTCCGCAGTAGGAATTAAAAAATAATCCTCTTCTTTTAATCGGTACATATCTTCTTCCAATCTGGGTAACTGTCCGGTAGTAACCATCGAAGTTCTATTTACCAAAAAAGGAGGCAGTACTTCTTTATAGCTATGCTCTTTAGTGTGCAAATCAAGCATAAAATTTACTAAAGCCCTTTCTAATTTTGCCCCGTCGGATTTGAACAAAGCGAAATTTGAACCGCATATTTTTGCGGCAGCCTTAAAATCAATAATACCTAAGCGCTCTGCTATCTCTACATGGGATAAAGGTTTAAAGCTAAATTCTTTAGGTTTGCCCCACGTCTTTACTATTTTATTGCAGGAGGCGTTTCCTTGCGGCGTAGAAGAATGAGAAATATTAGGAATATTAAGAAGCTCACCCTCAAACTTTTCCTCTATTTCTTTAAATTGAATCTTTAAACCGCTAATCTCCTCCGACACTTTTTTCATTTCGCTCACTTTGCCAGAGATATCTTTCTTATTTCCTAAGAGAGCTTTAATTTCCTCATTTGCTTTATTCTGCTTTTGCCTTAAATCATCTATTTCTTTTATTGAACTTCTTCTCTTTTCATCAAGCTCTAGAAATTGATCAAGGTCAAAATCGTCTCCCCGCGCGCTTAAAGCTTCCCTTACTAATTGTGCATTTTGGCGAATAAATTTTATATCTAACATCAGATCCTAACCTTATAAATATTCACTGAACACCGTCTACACAACAGGGTGTCCTGTTGGACTAAATTCTTTTGAATATCCAGTGAATATTCAGTGCAAAATGCAAATTGTAAATTGCAAAAGTTAAATTATCTATTTTTCTTTGCTGTAATTACTGATTTTGCAATAATCACTATTAGTTTTTCTATTTCTTTTAAGTTTATTTTGCATTTTTCATTTTTCACTTTGCAATTTGCAATAAAACGTACTTTACTAACTACTTAACAGGCCCAGGGCCTGTTGGACTATTTCATAACCTTAAAACTCTACTTTAGGCACCTCTTTGGCTTTCTCCTCAACTTCAAAATACACTCTGGGTTTAGTTAAACCTCGCATGCCGGCAAAAAAACCTCCAAATACTGTTCGACGATAAGAATTAAACGCCTGAACTGCCCTATTATACCTCATCCGTTCTACGGCAATTCTATTTTCTGTTCCTTCCAGCTGAGACTGAAGGGCTAAAAAATTCTGACCGGCTTTAAGCTGGGGATAATTCTCTACGGTTAAAAGCAACCGGGACAATGCCCCGGTAATTTGATTAGCAGCAGTAATCTTTTGCTCTGTGGTTTGCGCTTTTGCCCATTGGCTTCTTAATTCAGTTATCTTGGTAAACGTCTCTTTTTCATGAGTCATATATCCTTTAACAGTATCAACCAAATTAGGAATCAAATCATTTCTCCTTTGAAGCTGATTCTCTACTTGTGCCCAGGATTGATTTACATTCTCATCTAAAAGCACAACGGTATTTAACCCCTTAATAAACCAACCGACAAATCCTAAAATAACCACCACAATAACAATTAAAATTATCCATATCTTCTTCATTTTTTTAACCTCCTTACCAACCCCCGGAAGCGCCTCCGCCGCCGGAAAATCCTCCTCCAAAACCTCCGCTAAAGCCTCCGGAATTACCGCCATAGCCTGAGCCATACCAAGAGCCGCCTCTTCTACGATAAGAGCCTGCGAATAAAAGCGGCCACCACAAAAAACCAAATCTAAAGCCAAAAATTAAGATAAAAAGTAATACTAACCGCAAAATTCCTGCCGAAGAAGACGATTTTCTAACTACAGGGGCTTGAGGTAAATCCTTAAAACCGGCAAGCTGCACATTATACTCTTTCGCTACTAAGCCGGCTATCCCTAAAGCTCCTTTCATAATCCCTTGAGGGAAATTTCCCTGCTTAAATAAAGGAACTATAACCTGGGCAATAATCTGTTGGGCTAGAGCATCAGGAATTGCCCCTTCTAAACCATAACCAACCTCAATTCTTACCTTTTTATCTTCCGAAGCAACCAATAGCAACACACCATTATCTTTTCCCTTCTGGCCTATTCCCCAATTCTCAAACAACTTTACAGCATAAGTTTCTATATCCAAAGGCTTAGTAGTCTCTAAACTAACTACTGATACTTGAGCGGTAGTTTTTCTCTCCAGCTCAGAAAGCAAATTTTCTAGTTTTACTCTCTCCTGAGGAGGTAAAATCCCTACAAAATCATTAACATAACCGGAAGGCTTAGGAAATTTTTCTTGAGCATACAAATTACCTGATACCGCAGCTAAAATAGAAAATACCAGAAGTGCCGCTCTTGTAGTCTTCATAATTTATCTACAATAACTGCCAATCTCTGAATCTGATTAAGGTACTTTTTAAAATATACCTCTATATCACAGCCGGCAATACTTTCATCATCTCTTTTGTCCTTTAAAATAGCAATCAACACTCCCTCCTCAAGATCAAACTCTTTAGAAACTTTTGTTAGTATGGACTCTTTATCTATAGGCGGAGCGATATCTTTTAGCCTAAGCAAATTTCTAAATACAGGGATAAGAGAATACATCGATTCTTTCATCAAAGCTTCTATTCCTTTTTTTCTTAAACCAATCTCTAAATAAGCCTGGCGAAGCCTTATAAGCTTTCCTTTTATCTGCTCTTCAGCGAAAAGTCTAATGTAATCTCTTTTTATATCCATCTGCTTTAATAAATCTTCTCCGTACAAACAAAGGTAATTTTCTTTCATTTCCAAAAACTCTATGGGAAATACATCCTGAGAAGTTTTGATATGTTCTAAAGTTAATAATAAAGGCGCAGAAATTTTCTTCTTTATTCCCCGGGAAACTAAATTCAAGCTCTTTCTAAGGTCTTCAAATGTAAGTTCCTTAAAAATAACTAAAAGATTGATATCTGAGGTTTTAAGAGAAAAATCCCGGCCCGTGGCGCTGCCATAAAGATTGATAGAGATGATATTCTCTTTATGAATGGCAAGCAACTTTTCTAAGTATGGCGCAATTAATTTTTTCACTTCGGCGCCTACCGCGTCTAATTTTAATTCTCCCATATTATTTCCTCCTCTTATCTTGATAGCTAAGTATTTTGGCGAATAAATTTCATATCTGTCACAATTAATTCATATTATACTATTTTTCTCCAGAATTAATATTCTTTATTTTCTAACTATCTGCGTGTAATCTGTGAAAATCTCGCGTTTTAGCCTTTAACCACACACAAAGGCCTCATCCGGCATACTTTTTTAGACAAACCTGCTCCGATGACAACCCCTACAACATCATCGATATTTTTATAAGCAGATGGGGCTTCTTCTACGATGGTCTTTTTGCCCGTTGCTCTTACTTCTATTCCTTTGGATTTGAGTTCCTTTAGTAAAGTCTCAAGATTAACTGTTCTTATGGCTTCATGCCGAGATTTTACTCTGCCGGCACCATGGCAAGCGCTGGCAAAAGATTCTTCTTCTGCCTTCTTTGTTCCAACTAACAAATAAGAAGCAGTTCCCATATCACCAGGGATGATAACCGGTTGGCCAATTTCCTTATATCTCGCGGGCAATTCCGGATTCCCCGGGCCAAAAGCGCGAGTGGCTCCTTTTCGATGTACACATAAAGTTTTCTCTCGACCATCAACAATATGTTTTTCAAACTTAGCAATATTATGGGCAACATCATAGATTAAATCCATACCCAATGATTGCCAGCTCTTAGAAAATACTTTTCCAAAACTCTCTCTGACCAAATGCATCAAAACCTGCCGGTTACACCAGGCATAATTTGCCGCGGCTCTCATTGCGCCAATATAATTTTTTGCCTCCGGACTATTTATGGGAGCGCAGGCCAATTGGCGGTCAGGGACATTTATTCCGTACTTAGATAAACATTTAACCATTACCCTTACATGATCATCGCAAACTTGATAGCCAAAACCCCGTGAACCAGAGTGAATCATCACTGTAATTTGACCGATGAATAATCCTAATTTTTCTGCTATCTCCATATCAAAAATATCATCAATAACCTGGGCTTCTATAAAGTGATTGCCGCTGCCTAAAGTTCCTGCTTGAGGTTTACCTCTTTCGTAAGCGCGGGAAGATACACTATCTATGTCGGCCCCTTCAATTGCGCCAAATTCCTCACAACATTCTAAATCTTCTTTTACCCCTAAGCCGCGAGATACAGCCCATTTCGCCCCTTGCAAGAGAAGCTTTTTTTCTTCCTGTAAAGACATTTTAATCTCTCCTTTTGAACCTAGGCCTGAAGGAACATCATCGTAGAGGGTATTTACAATTTTAGAAATTTTACCTTTCGCATCCTCTAAAGTTAAATTTGTCTTTAAAAGCCTCACACCGCAATTTATATCATACCCGATCATCCCCGGAGCAATAATGCCATCATCCAAATCGAAAGCACTTACTCCTCCGATTGGCGCTCCGTATCCCCAGTGGATATCGGGCATTGCAAGAGAATACTTAACTATCCCCGGCAGGAAAGCAACATTGACTACTTGCTCAGGAGCCTTATCTTTTTTTATATCTTGTAATAGCTTTTCATCCGCGTAAATAATACCATCTACCCTCATCCCCGGTTTATAGCTTTTAGGAATTCTGAATTTATACTCAGTTATTTTTTCTAACGGACCATCCCACATAATCGGCTTTATAAATTAGGAATTTTTGCAAGAGATAGGGTTTATGATAGTTGGTGTCGTCACACATCGAATATAATCTCTGCCTTATACCCAAAGCTGTCTTTTTCTATCTTTAAATTATGATAAGTGGCAGCCTTTATCTCTCTATTCATCTTATTCTCATAAGGGCTAAATTCTTCCCCCTTAATTACTGACCTTAAAATCTTTTTCTTATCGTCTTTCTCTATTGCGATATCATATTCCGCGGGTAAAAACTTATAGGTATAAAAAAGAGAAATCAATTCATTAAGCCAGGTTACAAGAAGCTCTTCCAGAGTCTCTGCCTCTAAAATAATTCTCTCTTCTATTTTTTCTGCAGGTTTATGGTCTATGAGAAGGCTAAAAAGAGTTTGGGCGCAATTTTGGAATAAATCTTCCAAACTTTTTCCATATACCCTTACTCCTATATCGGCAGTATGTTCAATAAACTCAAAATTTTCCACAATAATTTATGCCCGCACGAGGACTCGAACCTCGAACCTTGACCTTAAGAGGGTCCTGCTCTGCCAGTTGAGCCATGCGGGCAATTTTTGGTAAAAAAATTATATCATTAGTTACAAAAAAAATCTATACTAATCTGCCAAAGCCTCCTCTGCACTTCTCAATGAGCTCTTGGGCAGTTTTTGCCTCATCAGGATATACCACCGTTGCAAATTTTAACTTAATTTTAAAATTCGATATTTTAGATAGACAGTCCTCCATAGCCTGCCTTACTCTACTCTCTACTCTCAAAGCGCCCTCCTTGTCGCAATCAGCCAAAAGAACAATAATCTCACTCCTACCCCTAACAACCACATCTCCTGGTTGGCGCAAAGCGCCCTTGGCAACACTTTCCATGTCTTTCAAAATTGAACACATCCCTTTATAAGAATTTTCCGACTTTCGCCCATCAACTTCAGCCAAAGATACCATAATGAGTGCTATCTTTAAATCCTTCTTTTTTGTTTCCCTTATCTTTCTACTAACACATTCCTTAAAAAATAATTCACTGCTGTATTTAGGCAGAATAAAAATAAATTTTGTTCCTTTGCCCGGCTCACTTTCTACAGCAATTTGGCCATTATGCATCTGCACAATTCCTTTGGCTATAGAAAGCCCTAAGCCAGTACCTTTCTCACCAGCACCACCGGCAGTACGCTCAAACTGCTGGAACTTGCCGAACACCTTAGGTAAGTCGCCTTTTACAATACCTCTGCCAGTATCAACCACGGCGCATTCCACCCCTGCCTCTAATTCTTTAACGGAAATTTCTATGCAGCCTTTTTCTGTAAATTTTATCGCGTTTCCCACCAGATTAGTGAAAACCTGGGTTATCTTATCGCTATCGCCAAAAATCTCTATTTCTTCTTTGGGAAAATTAACTCTTAACTCTAAACCCTTATCTTCCGCTCTAGGCTTAAAAAACAAAATAACCTTCTTTGCTAAATTAGTTATATCTATAAGTTCTTTTTTAAGTTCTACTTCTTTGGCCTCAATTCTAGATATATCAAGCAAGCTATCTATGATTCGTGCCAGCCTATCTATATTGTTCTTTGCAGCAGTAAGAACTTTGGTTTGCTTCTCATTTATCTCGCCAGGTATTTTATCCAAAAGAAGGCTTATTCCCTCTTTAGTAATAGCAAGAGGAGTTCGCAGCTCATGAGAAACAATACTGACAAATTCATCTTTAAGATTCTCTACCTGCTTACGCTCAGTAATATCCCCAGCTACGCATACTATCCCTTCAACCTTACTTTCAGAATTACGCATAACTGCTCCGGAAAAAAGTACAGGTATTTCCTTTTGGTTTTTTGATAGATAAATTTTTTCTATACTTCGCGCGCTGCCCTTTTTAATCAAATCAATAATCTTTAATCTTCCTGATGGCTCCTCTCCCTCAATAAAAATTTTCTCCAATGGTTCTCCTATCAACTCTTCCTCATTATATCCCAATAAATCCAGTGTGGCACGATTTACTGTCTTTATTTTTCCTTGGCAATCAACCACGACCAAGGTATTCATCATATTGGTGATGATAGAATCTGTATAGTTCTTGGCGAAAAGTAACTGCTCTCTTGACTTATGCAAATCGCAAGCCATCTGGTTGAAAGACTGCGATAGCTCTCCAAACTCATCCTGGCCGCCTGTATCAACTTTAGTATCGTAATGCCCCAACCCAACATCTCTGGCTCCTTTACATAATTTATCCAAAGAAGAAACAATTCCTCTAATAATAATCGTAGATATGAGAGCAATAAGTATAAATGCAACTCCTATAGAGCTTCCTGATAAAACTCTAGTAAAATGAGTTAACTTCGTCGCCTCAAAGTTTACTCTGTTAACCTCTTTTTCTTCATCTTTAATTATTTCCTCAATCCATGGTTGAAATTTTTTACCAAATTCGAAGCTAATAATTTCTTCCAGCTTATCCATAGCCAATTCATACTCATCTTTGTCCAATTTAAAAATTTCATCAACTCCTTTGAAAATTTTAACATATTCTTTTCTTAGAGTAGTGAGAATTATTAGTTTCTCTGTTGCCTCCGAAGGCGTAATGAGCACGATTTCATAATGGATTAATTTTTCCCATTCATCAAAATCATTAAGCACCTTTTCTTTATATCTTTCATATTCTCCTATTTCCCTCTCTCCAAAAAGAAGAATATCAAATGCTTCTTTTAGCTGCCTATTGATATCTTTGCTTGTTTTGTTAGCTTTGGTGAGCTCGGAAAAAGCAAAAGCGATTCTTCTTTGCTGCCATCGTGATTTTTGTAATGACCAAAAAAGTAAACCGGCTAAAAAAATAACGATGATGAATATAAGACTAAAACCACGAATTAATTTTCCTTTAATTGACATATATTATTCGTATCTCGTGAAGCGTATCTCGTATCTCGTTTTTTTTCTTGCTGAATTCTCCAGTGCTGAATTTAGCTATAAACTATACACCATAAACTATAAACTAATCTATGGCTGCTTCAGCAATTCTTTTATCTTAGAAAGTAACATTTTAGAGTCAAAAGGCTTAGTAACGTACGCCTCGGCGCCTAATTCTCCTCCCAACTTTACATCTTCTTCTTGTGCTCTTGCCGTAAAAATAATTATGGGAATCTTGGCAAATCGAGAATCTCCCTTAAGCAAGCCGCAAACTTTATAGCCGGACATTTTTGGAAGCATCAAATCTAAAATAATTAAATCCGGCTTCACTCGACGTGCTGTCTCAAGTGCTTCTTGTCCGTCATAAGCACTTATAACTTCATACCCGTTCGCTTTTAAGCGGGCAGCTACCAGCTTTACGATATTTGGTTCATCATCAACAAGTAGAATTCTTTTCATAATCACCCCCCGTAAATATTCACTAAGCGCCATCTAAGTAAAAAACCTCCTCAATGTCAACATAATTTCTTTACTGTCGTAAGGATTTTCAACAATATCAAGTAAATTTAGCTTACCTCTAAATTCAACTGTTCTTTTTTTATCTTCCGGCCCGGCCAAAAGAATAAAAGGAGTCCTTCTTACGGTAGCGTCTTTGAGAATATTTTTTAAAATTACCGCGTTGTCTTGGCTTTTAAGATACAAATCATAAAGAATTACCTGGGGAGAATTTAATTTTACAATCTTTGTAATTTCTTCTTCGCTGGCGGCAAACAAACACTCAAAATTCTCTTCTTCAAATTGCGCTTTAAGCACCTCTATCACATCTGGGTTATCCAGAACGAACAGTAGGCGCCAAACTTTTTCTTTGGCAGTCTTTATTTTAATTTCTTGAGGGTTCTTAATTACTTTTTCTACCATCTCCAGTAATTCCACGGCGTTAAATGGTTTTTTCATATAGCTTTCTCCTCCCAACATCAATCCTCTTCTTTCATCTTTATCCAAGCTTTTCGCAGTAAGAAAAATTATGGGAATCGCACGGGTATCGTCAGTTTCCTTAAGCGCCTGGCATACACTAAACCCGTCACCAGCAGGCATTGTTACGTCCAAAAGAATAAGATCGGGCTTTTCTTTGTGCGCCTGTTCAATTGCCTTAATACCATTATCCGCGGTAACAACTTCATAGTTATTTGCTTCTAAACGAAAAATGAGCAGTTTAACTACATGAGGGTCATCATCCACTACTAAGATTTTGGCCATATTTTACCTCTCTCATAGCAATTTTTTTAGTACGAACTACTTACCACCCGAGAATCGTAAACAACTCTTGCGTTGTTCCTCCATCTTCAGGAAAATTAGTAATTTTATAAACGACTTCTACTTGTTTATCTAATTTTTCCCCAGACAAATACTCATCAAAAATTTGCTGTAGTCTTCCTGCCACCATAAAAGCATTTTCCTTATCTGTTTCCGGAAGCACCACTAAAATTGCCCCTGCGTCTTTAACTACTACGTCTTCCTTACGGTGAAGATTACCCTTGGCTAATCCCTCCAAACCTTGCATAAGAAAAGTGGCCTTCCTTCTGCCTAAACTCTTAAAAAGCGTTTGGAAATTTTTAATATCAAAAATCAAGATCGAAAGCGGCATTCCTCTTTTAATGGCTTCTTTTAAATTACTAATTACGTATTCTCTAAATAATTCCTTTGTGGTATATTTAGGTAAAGTAAAGGTAAATTTGGTTCCTTTTCCTAATCGGCTTTCTACCCGAATTTTCCCCCTATGCAGCCCTATAATACCTTTGGTGATAGAAAGTCCAAGGCCTGTCCCTTTTATCCCCGGGCCGGCAACGCGGCCAAACTGCTGAAATTTACCAAACACCTTAGGTAAATCTTCAGGGGCAATTCCCATACCAGTATCAAACACACCACACTCCACATACCCTTCTTTATCCGCTATGGAAATCCCGACATGGCCGCTTTGGGTAAACTTAATGGCGTTGCCCACTAAGTTAATAAATACCTGAATAATCTTATCCTTATCCACATAAACCTCTAACTCTTCTTTAAAAAAAATAGTTCTTATCTCTAAGCCTTTTTCTTTGGCTTGAGAATAAAAAATAGATTTCACTCCCACAGCCAAAGCAGTTAAATTAACTAATTTTTTTTGTAGTTTAATCTTTCCAGCTTCGATTTTGGAAACATCCAAAAGGTCATTGATTATCCGCGTAAGACGGTCAATATCTTCAAGACAAACAAATAAAAATTCTTCTTGGCTTTCAGTAATTTCACCATGTATCCTATCTAAAACCTGGCTCACCGCCTCTCTTATAGATGTTAAAGGTGTGCGCAATTCATGAGAAACAGTACCTACGAATTCATCTTTGAGTTTTTCCAATTCTTTACGGCTGGTAATATCACGAACAACAACCTGCACCGCCGGATTATCTTGATAGATAAAGGGAATTGACCCTACTTCTACATCTATAGCTCTTCCATCCACACCTAAAAACTTCTCCTCCATAAGAGGAATTTCTTCACCTTTCTCTATTATTTGCTGCATTCGCTTTTTGGCAATATTCTGATAATCAGGATGCACAATGCTAAGCATCGGCTCACCCACCAGTTCATCAGACGTCCTCGCTCCCAACAATTTACATCCCGCGGGATTCACAAACACAATTTTATCCTGGCTATGGATAATAATGGTATCGGGAGATAATTCTACAAGATGCCGATAACGTTCTTCGGACGCGCGCAGCCTCTCTTCTACCCGCTTGCGTTGAATAGCATAGCGTATGGCACGTATTAGGAGATGGCTATCCACATGCCCTTTGACTAAATAATCCTGAGCGCCTTTTTGCACTGCCGAAAGTGCCACTCTTTCATCATCAAGGCTGGTTAATACTACAATGGGCATTCTGGGAACTTTAGCCTGTATCCTCAAAAAAATATCAATACCTAAGCTGTCGGGAAGAGTTAAATCCACAAGGACAACATCAAACTTCTCTCGATCAAGGTAGTTGAGTCCGGTAGAAAGCCGCTTGGCACACACCAAATTAAAGCGAGCCTGCCTATGCCCGGAGAACATTTCTTGAATCAATTGCGTGTCTCGAGGATTATCCTCAATTAACAAAACCGTAAACACAGGATATTTAATTTTCTCTTTTTGCTTCATTTTTGATATCATAGCCTTTAAATATCAGCGAACGACGTCCAATTTTTTCATAACGCCCTTATAAGCTCTATCTTATCATCAACTCTTTTTAGAGACAACTAAAATATACTACACAAAAAACGGCAACCGGCGCGGAAGGATAAAATGAACCTCCTCAGGCTTTAGCCCGAGGTTTCTTTGGGTAACCGATCCGCATTCATCCCCGAACTAAAGTCCGGGGATTTCTGCGTATCGATTAAATAAATTATCTTGAGGGTAATGTTCCCGCGGATTTTCTTATAGAGTATTCTACGTAACCGGTTAAAACTTCCTGCACTTTAGCCGGCGGCGGAACAACAAAATAATGAGAAATTATCGCGTGGGCTATCTCATGAGCAAGCATTCCTAATGTTAAGTCCGCCAAGGAGATATGAATTGCGTTATCGGAGTGAATATAGACAGAAGGAAGATTATATTTTTGGCCGGGATAATTTCTAAAAACATTTTCTTTTAATTTTTCTTTATTAGGATAAACTTTTATTTTTCCATGATAACTGTAAATGTGAATATCTAAAATATCAGAAACTTCCAGATATAAAGCATCTAAAGTTTTTGAAATTATAGAATCGAAATTTTTAGTATCGCTTGAGGGAATATCCATCTGGAGAAAATAATTGACGTTTATTTTTTGGGCAAATTCTACTAATTCACATTCCCGGGGAAATTCCAAAGTAAAATACTTGCTTTCAATAACCCTTTGCTGAGGGAATCCTAAATTTGGGAAAAGGGGACAGACACCTTTTAAGCATCTTATGAAAACGTAGCCCCAACGAGATTTGAACTCGTGTCTCATGGCTGAGAACCATGTGTCCTAAACCGAACTAGACGATGGGGCCGCTTGTAAATGCTCAGTTAACTCCGTAGACTGATTGAAAATTGCAAAGTGAAAAGTGAAAAATGTAAAATGAGATAAAAAAAGGACGTCCGAAAGTTAACAGAGTATTGCAATTGCAACAAAGAAGGATAAACAATTTTACCTGTAAACTCAAAGATGTCAATCTAATAAGTTTATGGTTTATGGTTGATGGTTGATAACTAATAGCTGCTAGCCATAAACTATAGACCATTATTAATCCGTATTTCGTATCTAGTATCTCGTTTTTCTTTGCTGAATTTAGCTATAAACTATAAACCATCAGCTATAAACTATTTACCGCTATTCTCCAAGCCACACTTTTCGCATGTCTTCAGTAATTTCTCTCTGCAAGGTATAACTTATTTCCTTTTCCTTCTCTTGATTATTTTTCTTTTTTGTTTTTAAGAAATCCGCTGTTCTCAAAGAGCAGGCTCCTTCGCTTTTAATCGCGTCTCTTATTTCTCTATCATCGCTTACTACGAGAATTTGAGATTTATTCTTTGCTTTCTTCACCCTTTCCTTAATTAAATCATCAGCACTCCTATCTTGGCTAAAAATAACCTCATATTCTCTTTCTCCAACAGCTTCTTCATTAATTCCACCGTCAAAAACTATAACTACCCTATTCCTCCTTGAACCGGTCAATTTATTCTTTTTAATATACTGGATTAAACAGGCATGGGGAGAAGCTGAATTTCCTAAACCGGATATCTTATGAACGAGATTGAAGCCATCGATGATATACACTAACATAAAGAATTCCTCCCAAAATTCCTATAAATATTAAGAAGGCAAAATTCAAAAGAGAAATACCTAAGCCAATGCTTTTTTCTATTCCAACAAGGGAAAAAAAATAAACTGAAGCTGCCTCCCGTGTTCCTGCTCCGGCGATAGTCAAAGGAATAAGAGCTATAGCAGTAATAATTGGAACTAAAATTAAAAAGGAAATAATCCTCGTTTCTACCCCAAACGCTTTGGAGCAAAGAAAAAAACTAAAAGGCACAAGTATTTGTATGGGTAAAGAAAAAAACAAGATATTTTTTATAAAAACTTTAGAATTATTTTTAAAAAAATAGAGCTGATCATGAAAACTAACCAGCTTGCCTCTTAAAGAAGAACTTTTCTTCAAGATACCGATAGAAAACCTAAAAAATGTCTTACTGAATATTAAAAGAAAAGTAAAACCAACGATAACGCAAAGTAAAATTAAAGAAAAGAAAACATGATTTGTGTGAAATAAACCCTTCCCCACGATAAAAGAAAAAATGGCGACTAAAACTAAAGCGAACGCGCCGCTAAGCCTATCCATAAGGATTGAAGCGGCAACTTTCTTTGCTTCTCCATGTCGCTTCGAAATACCAACCCCCCTGAATACATCACCGGCGACAAAAGAAGGACAAAAGAAATTAAAGAAGAGGCCGGAGAAATAAGAATATAAGACCTCACGCAAAGAAATTCGCAGCCCTAAAGAAATAAGTAAAAATCTCCAGCGGATAGCCCCCAGAAAGGTGCATAAAAAAAAGACAAGAAAAGCAAAAAGAATATAAATTTTTTTAGAACTTCCATAAATTTCAATTAATTTATCATAAGGAATGAACTTAAAAAGGGCAAAAAAAAGGGCAAAAGTCACCACTAACCTAAAAACAAGAAAATTCCTTCGGGATGGCTTTTGAGGAATTTTCTTCCATAGGGGCTTTGCCCCTCTGGCGCTCCAAAAATGCTCGCTTGCTCTCATTTTCTCTGCTGTCACCCCTTGGAAGATTGCCTACAATCCCCCAAACCCCCTGTAGCGGCTTAGAAAAGTATTTTATACTTTCCTAAGCCGTAAGAACCTTTCTTTTTCATTTATAAATTCTTATTACTGACTCGCCTTTTAATTCTTCTAACCACTGGCTAAATCTGACTTTAAATTTCTTCTCCCACAAATAGGAATAAATTTCCTCCCCTGCCGCGTCTATTGATAAAACTTCAGAAGCAACTATCTTCTCTAGATAGAAAAGGTGAGGTAGCTTGTCTATTTCCTTAATTGAATATTCTCCCTCTTGCATCGTTTTTAAAATTTGAAGAATCTCTTCCTTTAATTCTTCAGGGGCAGATTCTATTTTAATTATAGAACCTTGGTGCTCTTTTTCTGCATGGAGAACTCCTTTTTCTTTTATTGTTTGCCCCAAGTTTCTTAAGAAATTTTCATCTGTTGATTTTGCTATCCATAAAATAAATTTAGTTTGCGAAGAAAACTCCAAGGAATTACTTTCATAATACCGGCTTATCTCCTGAGGTGAAATAGTAATTTGAGAATGTACGTATTTTTCTAAAGCCTGGCGCAAGAGATACTGTTCTTTAATCCTCGCCCTCAAAAGAGTGATATTGAGCCCTCTTTCTATTAATGAGTTTTCAAATTCTTCTATCGTAGGGTAAGAGGCAATTATTTCATCCAGCTTGCTCGCTATCCATAAAGAAGGAACTTGGAATCCTTCTTTTTTTGCCGCATCTAAAATAAGCTTGTCTTCAATTAATTTTTCTAAAGCTTCCTCCTTAAATTTATCTCCGCCTGATGAAGGATTGTCTCTTTCATCGGGCAGACGAAAAATAAGAACTTTACAATAATCATCCAAATCCTTAGTGGTAATAACCTGATTATTTACCCGGGCAACTACTTTATTTACTACTTCCGCGTAAGAAGCGATAAGTGAGCAGTAAAAAGTGATAAGTAAAAATATGAGCAATTTCTTATTTTTCATTCTATCAGTATCTCCAAATCTATACCTATAAACTATCAGCTACCAGCTATGAACTATCTTACCCTGCCTCTATTTTAAAGGTTTCTTGTAGATATTCTACCTCTTTCTTCAGCAGACGGCAATATAAATCAAAGCCAATCATCCAAATAAATCCATGCTGCTCTTTTCCTAAAATATTACCCGCCCCTCTTAATTCCAAATCGCGCATCGCTATCTCAAACCCCGCGCCAAGATGAGAAAACTCCCTTATCACCTCTAATTTCTTTCTTGCCGCAAATGTAGTTGATCTCGAAGGGCAAACCAAATAAGCATAAGCCTGGACATTAAACCTGCCCACTCTTCCTCTTAGCTGATGCAAGTCAGAAAAACCAAATCTATAAGCGTCATCAATAATAATCGTATTGGCAGAAGGAACATCAATCCCTGACTCTACGATTGCCGTAGATAGTAAACAATCTAATTTCCCCTCAAGAAAATTAAGCATAACCCTTTCTATGGCGCGAGCGGGAAGCCTTCCATGAACTACCCCAATTCTAACCTGAGTAGGAAAAATTCTCTTTAAAATTTTTTCTACCCTATGTATGGTTTCAATACGATTATGGATAAAAAAAACCTGTCCTTGTCTGCTTAGCTCTCGTGAAACTGCTTCCTTTAAAATTTGGGGAGAAAACTCTATAATCTTCGTCTCTACCGCCAGTCTCTCTGAAGGAGGTGTCCTTATCAAAGACATACTCTTAGCCCCAACTAAACTCATATAGAGAGTGCGGGGTATAGGAGTCGCGGTTAAAGTCAAAATATCAATCCCCACTCTTAGCTTTTTTATTCTTTCTTTATGTTCCACGCCAAATTTATGCTCTTCATCTACAATGAGGAGCCCTAAATTTTTAAAAGAAACATCGCTGGATAGAAGGCGGTGGGTGCCAACAATAATATCAATTTTTCCCTCTCTTAATTTTTCTAAAATTCGCTTCTGCTCATACGGTGCGCGAAAACGAGAAAGCATCTCCACATAAAAGGGAAAATTTCCTAGCCTATTTAATAAATTTATATAATGCTGATGAGCGAGAACAGTGGTGGGAACCAAAAAGGCAACCTGCCGGGAGCTCATTACTGCTTTAAAGGCAGCCCGCATTGCTACTTCTGTCTTGCCGTAGCCCACATCTCCGCAGATAATTCTATCCATGCACTGGCGGCTTTCCATATCATTCTTTACTTCCAAACTAGCCTTGACTTGACCTTGAGTTTCTTGATAAGGAAAACTCTCCTCAAATATTTTTTGCCATTCTGTATCAGCAGATGATTTAAACCCTCCTATTATCTTTCTCTGCGCTTGCATCCTCAAGAGTCCAAAAGCAAACATTTTTATCCCTCTCTCTGCCCTCTCTTTAGTTTTTAGCCATTCTTTTGAGCCAAGGCGGCTTAACCGAGGCGGCTTTAGGGAAAAATTAGTGTATTTCTGAATTAAATGAATCTCTTCTTTAGAAACATAAAGTTTATCCTTAAATTTATACTCCACCTCAAAATAACAATCCTTCTTACCTCTAACCTCTAATTGTTTAATTCCTAAAAATTTTCCAATGCCATACTGACTATGGACAACGTAATCACCCTTCTTTATCCTTAAAACCGCGTCTAAGGGAAAATCTTCCGCGGCGAGTTTGCGCTTACTTTTTTTCAGAAGAGGAATAATAATAAGGTAATCATAATCAATTATCTTTTTGTTCAAGATCTTATCGAAATTGTAAATTTTTTTAACGGTTTCGAATTCCCATTCTATTCTCAAGGGATAATTAAAATTTACAGGGAAAATTTCTAAAGTGTCTCCGCGAAGAGAGAAATCTCCTTCTTCGTTTACTTCATCTACCCTCCTATAGCCTAACTGAACAATTTTTTCAATGGTCTCTTGCAGAGAAATCTCCTTATGAGTATATATCTTTAGTGTGTCGAACATCAGGGTTATATTTTGCGATGGGGCTTGCGGAATAATAAGACTAACGGCGAGGCAATGTATATCGAAGAGTATGTCCCGGCAATAAAACCCACTAAAAGAATAAAAGAAAAACCCCGCAAGGCTTCTCCTCCCAAAAGGTAAATAGAAGTAACTACCATAATCGTGGTAAAAGAGGTAATGACTGTGCGGGAAAGAGTATTATTTATTGCCAGGTTAACAATCTCTTTTAAGGAAAGTTTGTGCAGGCGGGGGGAAATTTCTCTTATGCGGTCATAAATTACAATGGTATCGTTTATGGAATATCCGGCAATGGTAAGAAGGGCGGTAATAGTCAAAAGGTCAATTTCAAAGCCGGCGTAAACAAAAATCCCTAAGCTTATTACGCAGTCATGCAATAAGGCAATTACTGCCGCGAAAGCAAAATCAAAGTGTTTAAATCTAAATCCCACATAGAAAAGAATTCCCAAAAGAGAAAGGCCAACGGCCAGATAAGCCTTCTTTTTTAAAACCTTCCCCACTGCCGGCCCAACCGTAGTTATCTTCAATTCTTCTACTGTGTCAGAAATTTTCCCCAAGACCTTTTTTACTTTATCCGCAATATCTTCTTTACTTTTTATAGTTACGCCGCCCGCGGCATCTTTAAATTCTTGAATAATTACCTGAGAGTAACCGTCATCCTTTAAACTTTTTCTTACTCTTTCTATGTCAACAGGAGGAGTTAATTTATACTCTAATATCTGGCCGCCCTTAAAATCTACTCCGTAAATCCTATCTTTATGTGAATAAAAATTAAACACACTAAAAGAAATGATAATTAAAGATATGCCTATACATATATTTCTTAAAGATACGAAGTTTATATTAGAAGAGGAAAAAAACTTAAGCATGGGTAATTTTTTTAACTTTAAACTTAAAAGTAGGGAAAGGATTGTCCTTCCTACAAATACAGCAGTAAATATGCTGGCAACGATACCTAAAGAAAGAGTAGTAGCAAACCCTCTTATCGGACCAGTCCCATAGATAAAAAGAAAAAGAGCAGCAATTAAAGTTGTGATATTAGCGTCAAAAATGGTCCTCTTGGCACGATCAAAGCCATTTTTTACGGCAATGAATAACGGTTTTTTTGCTGTCAACTCTTCTCTTATTCTTTCAAGAATTAAAACATTGGCATCTACGGCCATGCCCAGAGTTAAAATTATGCCGGCAATGCCCGGTAAAGTTAAAGTTCCCCTTAAAAGATATAATCCGGCAAGAATAAATAACAAATCTAAACAAAGACAAATAATACTGATAACCCCTCCTAAGAGATAGTAAATTAACATAAAAACGGCCACTAAAGCCGCCCCTAAAACCATAGAATTTACTCCTCTTTTTATAGAGTCTGAGCCTAAGAGAGGGCCTACGCTCCTTTCTTCTTCGACAAATAAAGGCAAAGGCAGAGCTCCGGAATTCAATACGGAAGTAAGCGCCCTTGCCTCATTTAAAGAAAAATCTCCCTCTATTTGCGCTTGGCCGCTTGATATGGGCTCCCTTATCGCGGGAGCGCTCATTACCCTGCCATCAAGAACAATGGCCAACCTTCTACCTACACTCTCCTCGGTTACCTTAGCAAATCCACGCGCGCCTCCTGAGGTAAACCGCAAACTCACTAAAGCTCCCCCATAAGAATCAAATCCCACAAAACTTTCTGCTAAATCTGCTCCCGTAATGGAAGCTTGGCTATAAAGTAATAAATTGGCATCTTCATACTCTTTTAATTCATAACCCTCGGGCACATTTCCTCCAAGGGCTGCTTCTATTTTTTCTTTATCAACTTCAACGAGTTTAAATTCTAACTTCCCTACTTTCCTTAAATTATTTACTATCTCCCTATCTACAACCCCGGGAACCTGAACGAGAATGCTATCCTTGCCCTGTTTCTGGATGGATGTCTCTTTAACTCCGTAAGTATCAATTCTGCTTCTTATCTTTTCAATCGCGCCATTTATAGCATCAGAAACCTGAGCCGGAGAAATTGAAGAGGTGTCGGCGCGCAGTAGAATATACATTCCTCCTTTTAAATCCAAACCTAAATTTATCTTCTTGTTTAGAGGAAAAACATAAAAAAAGCTAGAAATCACCAACGCTAAAATTATAAGTATTCTTAATTTTAAATCGCCTCTTTTTACCATACTATCTATAGAGATATAAACTATAAACCATGAGCGATAAACGTAAATATTCAGTGAACCACGTCTGTTTTTTCTGAATATTCAGTGCAAAATGCAAATTGAAAATTGCATACCCTAACGGGCACAAGCAAGTTAAAATTATTTATTTTTCTTTGCCG
>JAHJHM010000083.1 GCA_018823915.1 Candidatus Omnitrophota bacterium | reverse complement strand
ATTATTTATTTTTCTTTGCCGTAATTACTAATTTTGCAATAATCTCTATTATTTCTTCTATTTCTTTTAAGTTTATTTTGCATTTTTCACTTTGCAATTTGCATTTTGCAATAAAACGTACTTTACTGACTATTTACGAATTAAGGAATAGTCTATAAAGATAACATAACGCGCTTTTTGGAAGGTGTCTTTTTCTTTATTGGCTAAGTCGACTAAGACTTTGGTTGTTTTCCTGGGCCAACGATATAAAAAGCCCTTGGCATCATTTGCCTCAAAATGACTCTGCGGATTAATTAAAATCTCTACTATCTCTTCTTCTGATGGTAAAGTGGTATGAAAACCATTATTGATAATATTCCGGAGTGTTTCCTTGAGACTTGCAAAATTCTTCACCCTTTGATGGAAACATAAGAGGCCTTCTAATGATTTGCCCAGAGTTTTTTTCGCAAAACCACAAAAGCCGTATAGCTTCAATTTCTCTCTTGCCTTTCTCCCTCTCAGCCGCCAGAACATCTCTACTAAAGCCTCTTTAGTCTCATCCCGGCAGTACATCCACTTCCATCTATCCCAACCAAGCTCAGAAAGGGGTCTTCTGCCTATCCACACTTCTATTTCTTTTCTTATCTGCTTAATAGTTTCATCGTCTAGCTTCTTTCTTCCCTTTATCCCGCCGCCTTTTCTTATCTCTATCCCCTCTTCTTTAAATTCTTTTAATACTTGCTCCACAACAACTTCTATCTTGCCATTTTCGTCCTCTGCTTCTTTGACGCTAAGCGCGGAACTACATTTAAAGATAAAAGGGGACAGACACCTTTTCTCAACGGCGAGGCGGCGCTTTGCATATAGCGTATCACAAATAGCTTATCGTTATTATCTGGAAACAGGTCAAACATCTCTACCGTAGCATAGACTATTAGCTTGACTCTTATACCCGAACGTGATATATTTAAATGGATAGGAGGTAAAAGAAAATGAAAGGTAATATTGCAGAAGCTAAAAGAAGTTTGAAGCGGCTTAGAGCAATCATCGCTAAAAATCCACCAGCAATTTTCAAGATGTCTAAAGAAGAGGTGATAAAAACGCTGCGCAGAACCAGAGAAACCATCTGGGAGGAAAAAATTGCCCTTCATCATTGACTCTAATGAATATATCTTTGCCTTTGGTTCTTTTAAAGAATGTGCCACAAGAACACTCCTTGACCAGCTGCTTAATAGACCGAAAATCCATGCTTTACGTATACCACGAACAATTTTTGAGGAAGTAAAGCGCAATTTATCTCTGGAAGCCTTCCAAGAATTTAATAATTTTATCAACAAATTAACCACTGTAGACGAAGATATCGTAGTGCCTTTTGAAGTGGGCATTAAATATGAAGCTATGCGTTTAAAAGCCGCTGATGCTTTTATTGCCTCATACACCGAATGGACAAGTGCAGATGTATTAGTAACTGAAAACCGCCACTTCTTAAAAAAATCATCCGACCTTCCCTTTAAAGTTCTCACTGCTGAGGCCTGCCTGAAAATGTTGATTAAATAACATAGTAACTTTTCTGCCACCATCGGCGAGGCGGAAGTGGCAGAAAATTCATTAGAAACTCTCCATAATATATTCCTTAGATTATCCAAGGCAGCGGCTATAAGCTCGGTTTTATTAAATATTTGCAAAATGCGGGGACTCAGGCAGATGGCGGGTTGGTTATTGTTTTGGGAATCAAGAAAAGTAAGACTTCTAACAGAGAGTTCTCCCTCGGCAATATATATTCTTGGCCCGGCTTTATTGCCGCCTTCTGACTTAACAAACTCTACAGCAAGATTTTTCACTTCTACAGAGAAAAACCCGTCTCCCCTTTCTTCAAAATCTCCTCCCTCAATAATCTCCCAAAAAGCCGGTGCTAATTTTTTCCATTCACTTTTATTAATTTTGTGAATATTCCATGGAAGCAACAAGCGTCCTTCCGCCGGTGAACTACCACTTACATCCAGAATCAAATGGGTAAAGATGGGATATCGGCCTGTCGTTTCAGTACGGTCAAATTCTAAATAAATAGGAGTACCTAACCATTTAAACTCGCGATCTTCTCTAAAACTGCCAAAATCCTCATCCTTAAAGGCGCATTTCATAAAAACATGACCGTATAAAAATGTTCTATATAGT
>JAHJHM010000082.1 GCA_018823915.1 Candidatus Omnitrophota bacterium | reverse complement strand
ATTATTGCAAAATTAGTAATTACGGCAAAGAAAAATAAATAATTTTAACTTGCTTGTGCCCGTTAGGGTATGCAATTTTCAATTTGCATTTTGCACTGAATATTCAGAAAAAACAGACGTGGTTCACTGAATATTTACTATTATTCTTTGGCAAGAATATCCTGAAAATCGTTAACATTAATTATTTCTATACCTTCAAGATTAACCTACTTCCCTTGCCAAGTTATTTTAACGGGGGTCTTCAGAAATTCTGAAACCGTGCACAAAATATACTTTATTTTTGTGTACAAGTCAAACTATTAATTTCAAGGCTTTTGTAATATTACGTTCTTTTAATTAACTCCCTGTATTTAGCATAACTAACCATCTGATACAAAGAAGAAAAATAGGCAATCATAAAGCCGATGAATCCATCGCGATAACCTTTCTTAACAAAAAAAGTTCTTATGAATCTATCCAGTGTTCGCCATAAAGCATGAATAATATTCATTTTATATCCCGCTTTTTTAGGATTCACCAAAGATAATTTATACCATTTAACCGCTTCTAAGGTCGTTTGCTTATTAGTCTTATCTAGAAAATCTTCCCAGTTTTTGTAACTATAGTGACTAACATCATTCTTTAAGCGCCCACAGCTGCCTTCAACAATAATTCGAGGATGAACTTCCACCTCTTCGTACCTGAATTTACTCTTCCTGAATAACTTTACTTTAGGCCCTGGGTACCACCCCCCCCATCTTATCCAATAATCTCCAACATAAGTTTTGAAAGGTATAGAAAAATATGTGTGGGGAGTACTTGCTATGACTTCTTTAATTTCCTTCTTTAATTCTTCTTCCGGCCGCTCATCGGCATCAACACTAAAAACCCAATCATTCTTTGCCTGGGCATAAGCCCAATTTCGGTGCTTTCCTTCTATGTCCATTTTCTTTATTAAAACTCTTACCCCTAACTCTTGAGCAATTTGGCAAGTATTATCCGTTGATTCATCATCAACAACAATTATCTCATCCGCCCAGCCCAAAACAGATCTTATACAATCAACAATCCTTCTCTCTTCGTTTTTGGCAAGTACAACTACTGATAAAGAAACCTTCATTTTTTATAAATTTTCTTCCAATAGTTTCTCAGATGTTTAACCTTACTTTGTAACCAAGGTAAATTTTTCATATACCAACTTACTGTTTCTTCAATCCCTGCTTCGAAATCGGTATTTGGCTTCCAGCCAAGTCTGATTATTTTGGAAGAATCAAGGGAATACCTCCAATCGTGGCCAGGACGGTCACTTACAAATTTAATCAAACTCTCCGGTTTAGCTAAAACTTTAAGGATTTTCTTTACTAAATTAAAATTTGCTTCTTCCCTGCTGCTGCCTAGATTGTAAACCTCTCCAATTTTTCCCTTCTCCATTACCTTTAAAATACCCCGGGCACAATCGCTTACATAAAGCCACTCCCTGATATTCTTTCCTTTTCCATAAACAGGAATTTTTTCATTTTTTAAAGCTTTATAAATTATCACCGGGATAAATTTCTCCGGATACTGCCACGGCCCATAATTATTACACGGCCTTATGATTATTGCCGGAAAATTATAAGTTCTAATGTACGCCCTGATTAATAAATCTGCCGCGGCTTTTGAAGCGGCATAAGGACTATTGGGTTTTAAAGGGCTTTCTTCGGTAAATTCTCCTTTTTTTATTTCCCCGTAAACTTCGTCAGTTGAGATATGAATAAATTTTCTAATCTTGTGCTCTCTTGAAACATCTAAAAGATTTTGCGTTCCCTTAACATTAGTGTGCATAAAAGAAGAGGCATCGATAATGCTTCTATCTACATGAGTAGCAGCAGCAAAATGAACTACAATCTGCGGATTTTCCTTTTTAAAAATCTCATCTATACCGGCTTTATTGCAAATATCTACTTTATAAAATTTATAGCGTCTTTCCGTATCCTTTAATCTCTTTGAATCTCCGGCGTAGGTTATTTTATCAACGACCACGACTTCATAACTTCGCAAAGATATCTGACGCACAAATTCACTTCCAATAAATCCAGCTCCCCCCGTTACCAGTATAGTTCTTTGTTCATAATTCATAGTTCATAGCTAAGTACTCTTTTACGCATTCTTCCAATACCTCTTTTATGTTTCTTATTTTAAATCCTGTTCCTTCTAACTTCTTAGTGGATAAAATTAAATTCGTCCTTGCTAAATTTAGCTCTTTATACTCTATAATCCGGTAATTGAAATCGGGAACATACTTTTTATAAATATCTAAAAGCTCAGGATATCTTAAGCCTCCCTTATTTACCACATTATAAATCCCCTTAGCATCAATTCCAATTAAATGCTTTATGGCTTTTATAAAATCAGGGATATAAGTAATTGAGTTAGGGATATTGATAACTTTTTTATAATTAATCAGCTTAGTAAAAGTATTTTTTGGATGCGGGCGGTTATCTAAAGGTATTCTAATTCTTGCAATTAGAATATTGAATTCATCGGATAAAATCTTTAAAGCTCGTTCGGCGTAAATTTTCGTCCTACTATAAAATAAATCATAATAATCCGGTAAATTCGTTTCCTTTAAGGGCTTACACTTAGAATAATCAAAATGATAAATACAGCCGCTGCTAATATGAACCAGCTTAATT
>JAHJHM010000081.1 GCA_018823915.1 Candidatus Omnitrophota bacterium | reverse complement strand
TTAACAAGACGCTTTATTTAATCGTTTGTCCTGCAGAGTGTTATGAATCAAATATTGACTTCATCACATTCGGGAAAACTTCAATCTCTTATTGTTTCCTGCTTCTATAACTCTTCGCAAAAGATTGAAATTGACGTCCTTTATCTTCAAAATCTTTCCAAAGACTATAACTAGGAGAAGCGGTGGAAAGAAGGCAAATGCTTCCTTTTGGAGTATTTTTGTAGGCGAACCCAACGGCTTCTTTCATACTCGAAGTTTCTAAGACATTTAGACCATTTCTTGATGTTAAAATTCTCTTTCCGGTATCTGGAAAAAGAACGATATTCTCAATTTTGTATTCTCTTATCGCTTTCTCCAGTTTGAAAAAATTATAACCACGGTCTTCGCCCCCAAGTAAGATCGTTCCGATTTGCGGGAGAGATTTAATAGCCATTATGGTTGACTCGGGCGTTGTCGAAATTGCATCATCATAAAATTTAATACCTCGAAATTCAGCGACAAATTCTAATCTATGTGGAAGAGGCACAAATTTTTTAATTGCCTTTTTAATTATTTTTTCTGAAATATTAAGAAGTTTGGCAACAGTTACAGCCGCCTTTATATTTTCTTTATTGTGCTCTCCAAGTAAAGGGATTTCAGAATCGTTTAAAGGAATTTTTTGATTGAAAGGAATTGCTTTTGATCTAGATTTTTTTGCCCAAGTAGCAAGCCTTTTATATTTTGGATTATAAATAAAAAAATCATCTTTCTCTTGAAAATTGATTATATTTTTCTTGGCATTATAATATTTCTCGATATCGCTATGATAGTCTAGATGTTCCGGAAATAAACTAACCACTACCGCAATATCTGGCGAAAAATGAGTATCGTCAAGTTGATAACTCGATAACTCGAGTACAAAGATTTCATCTTTGCTAATGGGTTTCATTAAAGATTTCAGCATTGGTTCGCCTATATTTCCGAGCATTTGAACTTTTTTACCTGCCTCTTTTAAAATTCCATAAATAAGGGAAGTTGTTGTACTTTTACCTTTACTGCCAGTTATGCCGATTATTTTATTCTTGTTTTTGATTTCCGAGAAAAAAATATCCGTAGCCGTTGTATATGGGATTGATACAAACCTTTTTGAAATTCCCGGAGTTTTTACTGCCATATCAAAATTTTTTTGTTTCTCTGAATATTTTGAATTAAGCTTTTCATCCGCTATCTCAACATCTAAACGGGGGAATTTTCTCCTGAGATATTTACGAGTTGCCTGTCCTTCTTTTCCATAACCCAAAATCAAAACATTTTTCATGCCAAGAAATCGGAATCGAGTCGGAATCGTTAAGGCGAGATTTCCTCTAAAGACTTTCTGAACGAGCTTATCTGGATTTTTGATTTTGATTCTTGGCAAAAGGATTTCGATTATCGGATCGTTTTTAAATTTATCTCTAGCTAAATAAAAAGCCGCTTTTGTCTCTTCAAAAGCGCCGACACAGTCAAAAGGTTTTAGTTTCCCAAGCCCTAAAATATCTCTAAAGGTTGGAAAGAGATTTTTATCTTTATAAAGATTTTTTTTAAATATCTGAACGAGTTCTTTCTTGGGCAAAAAAGCCGATAATAGAATAAAGGAAGATATACATTTGGGGCATTCGCCGCACCACAAGGAATTCTCTCGCTTTTTATAAACTTTAAAACTCCGGTTGCAACTTGAAAAATACGGAAAATATTTTTTGTATTTTGCGAATAATTCCGTGATACGAATTTCATAAAAAGGGCGGAGTGCTGAAAAATAAATCACATCGGGACTAATGAAATTTTTTGTATAAGATTGGAAAAAAAATTCAAATTCAGCAGATTTACTCCACTGATGATTAATGGTTCTTCCTTTGAATTTTATATTGCCAAAATTACTGCTATGTTCATTAGCAACGATTACATAAGAATAATCATATAAGACCGCGGCTAAGACTCCCAAAAACGCAAAAACCGCAGAAATAGGAATATGGCCGTTATAAGCTCCTTCGTATTGCTTGAATATTTTTTCATCCAGAAAGCGCTGAATTTTCAGTGATTTTATACCCATCTTTTCTATAACATCATCCAGAATTTGCAAGTTTTGCTGGGTTTCAATTAAAAGGGCAGTGATATTGTTTCTTTGTTCTTTCAAAAGCTCGGCTGCAACAATTGAGTCCTTGCCGCCACCAATTCCTATCAGAGACCTATCCCTTCTTTTTAATTCATACGACCTTGGTTTTATATGTCTATCGAAAGGAAACCTGGGAGAATCCTTAGGGTCAATTTTGTTGTGATAAAAAAAATCATCTAATCCCTTTTGGTAAACTATATTCCAAAATTTTGCCTGATCTTTATCTAAATATCTATTCAATTTTATCTTTGGAGGACAATAGAGCTTATAATAGCTAATCCCTAACATTATATGAAGACTATGGAGAAGATTTTCTAAAAGCTCTTTGGGGATTTTTCTTAAAGATGGTACCTTAGGCAAAATTATGTTTTCAGTAAAAGTGATTGGCTTTTTATTTCTAAATTCTGTCTTATAGTTAAATCTGATTTTCTTCTTTTCGGGTTCAAATATATACGAACTATATTCGAAACACTTTGGTTGTATCTTCATGGAGTTATTAATATTATCTTTGCTTATTGCAACTTTTACTATCTGACTCATATCAAAGACAAAGAAGATTTCATTTTAATATCTTCTCTTAGCTAAATGCAATTTTACTGCTATTTTATCCAAATTTCAAGAGATTTCGCAGTAGTAAACTTCTTATCACCAAATCCTAGCCAAGTACGGCACGATAGTCGTATTTATAATACTTACCTAGCCCAACCCTACCAGTGCCTCCGCTATCTTCTCCATAGTCCGTCTATAACGCAGCCATCTGACATCCAAACGTCTTATAAAGACGTTTGGATGTTCACGTCCGAGCCGCTCAGGGAGAATATCGTCCATTCTCTTTCAGCAACCGCTTTTTGAATTCGGCCGATCCTCTGGGGAATTCAACGTTTTCAAAAAGAGTATCTTTGTCAGGATCAAAAGCAAGCAGGAATTCCTGATATTTTTGCCGGCGCGATTCAATCGTTTCTCCGAAATCGTCAAACAATGGTGATTGAACGGTTAGGCATAAGCACCCAGTGATAGATGCTTAAATTACCAATAGCTGCATAATCCGCAAGCAAGTGGATAAAAAATTGATAATCTTCGTCATCATGGAATATCATTCCTCGATTATGACCCCGATTGAAGATATGATATAGTAAGGA
>JAHJHM010000080.1 GCA_018823915.1 Candidatus Omnitrophota bacterium | reverse complement strand
TTCATTAAATATAGGAATAACTACCGATACAAACAGTTGATTATCTTGCATCAGGCCTCCTCTCTGATTCTACACTTAATTAAAAACTGTAAAAATAGCATGATTTTTAAACACACAGGTTAAACCTAATTTAATAGACCAAGCGCTGGTTAAAGAAAAAATTAAAATTATCATGATATTACCAAAATGTTTAAGCTTATTTAGACGGTTTAATTTTATCCTTATATTCTCAAGGGTAATGCTTGAGAGAATGGCAATTGGAGGATAAACAGGAAGCATATACCTCTCTTCTTTTCCGTTGATACCTATCAATAGCGTGACAAATAAAAAAAACCAAACTAACAATATTATTCTTTCTTTAGCAAACCCCGTTAGAGATAGTTTACCTTTAGGCAAACGTCTAATCTCTAACGGGGTAAACATCTTCCTAAATAATGTCTTTACTGCCTCCCAATAAAAAAATATAAAAAGCGGCGACAAATAGACAAAATAATATAGCTGTCCAAAGTGGCTCCTTTGACTCACCATAGCAAAATAACCATCTAGCTTTTCAATTCCTGGCTGACATGGCACATACCAAGGAGCGCCATATATGAAAGTAATTTTAGCATACCAAAATCCGCACACAGAAACGGCAGCTAAAATAAAAATAATTAAATATTTATCGAATAAGATATGGAAAAAGTTTCTCTTACTAGAAGCGTATCTAATCTCAACTAATACAAAGGAGAAAAAAATTGCTGCGATAATAAACAATCCACTCCCCTTGGTAAGGGCAGCAACTCCCGCGCTAATGCCGCTTAATACCGCCATTGATAGACTATTCTTTTTTCTACCATACCAAAATAATAATACGCACAAGGCAGAGAAAAAAGCTACCATTTCATCTTGATGCACTCTTTGAGATGTGAAAATATCTAAAGGAGCAGCTGCCATTAGTAAAGACGCCCATAAACCTATCTTTTCATTAAAAAATAACCTCCCGAGCAAAAATACCATTAAAATAAGCAGGAGGCTGAATGCAAAGCTTATCCATACGGCATAAAATTGAGTTTTAAGAAATATTTCCGGCCTTAAAACTATTGCCCAGGGCCCTAAATTTTTATTAACCAGCGCATATAATTTGTTTGGACTAAATATTTTATGGGAAACCATCAATAGGTAGCTAAAAGCCGGTGCCATATGAACTAAAGGTCCTTTTGAATAAAAAAGTATGCCACGCTGCTCTAATGACCCTAAAAGAGATCCCTTCTCTTTTGAAGAACTAACCGCAGCTAAAAAATTTCCATCCTTGCTTCTTGCAATATCTATACCCTTAAGGTTATAGCCTTTTAGGCCGAATTTCTCCAATTTCATTGCCAGGCCTGTATAAATTAGCTGATCAGTGCATCTATGCGGCAGATAAAAAGTGTGAATCCGTAAACTGGCGGCAAAAAATAGAATTAAACTTATTGCGAGAAAAGTAAACCCCGTTAGAGAACTTCGTCCTCTAACGGTTTGCGCTGACGGCGGTTTAATGCCACCGTCAGCTTTAATCGGTAATGACCACCGATTAAAATCGGTGGCTTTCTCTAACGGGGTAAAAACTTTTTTATTTCTCAACTTTTAATTCCTTAAATAAACTTGTATTTTTTCAATATTTTCTTTAATTTTTCTAAATTAACTTCACTCAGATAATCCAAAACACATAAAAACAGGTAAAAACCTCACCTCGCAGTGCTGAAAATTAATCTTATCGGTAAAACCTTTTGTAAGAACATATGCTTTTTTAGGCTTATAATTTTCGATAAAGGCTTTAAGCCCTGAGGGGATTTTAGGCACTTTGAATGGCTGATATTTTACTTCAATCGGAATAATGTCCCCCTTATTTAGCAATATAAAATCTACTTCTGTCTTTGCCTGAGTGCGCCAGAAATGTAAATCCTGAAAAATCGAAGTTGATTTAATCAACTCTGTAGCCACTGCATTCTCAACTAATGCGCCTTTATCCAATCTCAATTCTAACTCCTTAAAGTCCTTAATACTGAAATTTCTTAAACCGAGATCGTAGAAAAATATCTTCCCCATCTTGGTAATTTCTTTAGTTTTATTAGTAAAAAAAGGGGATAGAGTTTTTATAATAAAGGTATTCTCCAGTACAAATAAATATCTTTCTAAGGTTTCGCGGGCAATCTTTAAAGGAGAACCTATCTGGGACAAATTTGCTAAATTAGCAATCTGTACCGCTAAAATTTTCACCAATCTATTGAACGCCAAAACATTCTCTATTTTTAAAAATGCCTTGATATCTTTCTGGACATAAGAATTATAAATTTCCTCTAATTCCCTTACTTTTTCTTCTCTGCCGGAAGTTAGCGCTACCTTAGGATAACCGCCAAAGAGCAAAAATTCCTCCCATTCCCTCATAAATTCACTTAATATTGGCTCAGCCAATTTAAGATTAGGATCTTTAGCAAGACGAAAAAAAATATCTTTTAGCGAACTTTTTTTAAATTCAAGAAATTCCGCAAAAGTGAGAGGATAAATTTTAAAAATTCTCTTCCTTCCAGTCAAAGTTTCTTTTATCTTAGAAGAAACCTCTAAAGACGATGAACCTGTTGCGACAACCTTTAAATTAGGAAAATCATCATGAATAATCTTAAATATTTTAGTAGGGTTAGAAATATAATGAAATTCATCAATAAAAAGATAATTCTCCTTTTGGGGATCTGCTCCCTGAAGTTTAAGCCAATCAATAAGGCTGCGATAAGATTGAAAAACCTCTAAAAATTCCTCTTTTTCCAGATCAAAATAGAAAATCCTAGGTGTTGGCCGGTTATTTTTTATCTCTTCCATAAGTAATTTCAAAATGGAAGTTTTTCCTACCTGACGCGCTCCAATTAAAATAACAATATTGCCCTTATCCATCTGTTTTTTGATCTCACCAACAATCGGACGATATACCAATCCCATTTCTTACTCCTTCTCTCCTCTTAAATTTCTATACAGAATTTTACTACACACCACTTAAAAAATCAAGTATTTCCTTTATTTAGTGTTCAGAAAGTACTTCGCTTACTATTCAACCTCTTTCTCTAATAAACGAGAATGCAACATTTCTTTCTCCGGTTTCATTAATCTATCTTACGATGAACCAAGTTATTTGTCATACTATAGTTAAATCAACTTGTAACCTTTTAGTATTTTCTTTAATTTTTCCAAATTGTCTTCGCTCATTTTATAAAGAGGAAGCCTTAGATTGAACTCAATTAGGCCCATAAGGCTTAAGGCGGTTTTTGTCGGGATGGGGTTGGTTTCGATAAATAAGGCTTTAATTAAATCGTAGAGGTAAAGCTGCATTTTCTTTGCTTCTTTGAGATTGCCATCCAGGAAACTGGCCACTAAATTATGGGTTTCTTTGGGCGCTATGTTGGCAACAACAGAAATAACCCCTACCCCCCCTACGGAGAGAATGGGCAGAGTAACCTCATCGCTTCCGGAAAAAAGTAAAAAATCACTATCAACCTTTGTCATTAACTCGGTAATTTGATCCAGAGAGCCGCTTGCTTCTTTGATTCCTACGATATTTTTACAATCCTTGTAAACACGAGCAACTGTTTCCGGTAAAATATTACTCCCTGTTCTTGAAGGGACATTATAAATGATAACAGGGATATTTACCGAGCTAGTAATTTTTTTATAGTGTTGATATAAACCTTCCTGAGTGGGCTTATTGTAATAAGGAGTAATTACAAGGGCATAATCCGCGCCGACTTTTTTTGCGTGCTCGGTTAAATCCAATGCCTCCTTGGTTGAGTTTGACCCACAGCCGGCAATAATAGGAATTCTTTTATTTGCCTCATCTACGGCAATCTCCATAAGCTTTTTATGCTCCGGATGGGAAAGCGTAGCGCTTTCCCCGGTTGTTCCGCAGATCAAAACTCCATCGGTCTTATTTTCTATGTGCCAGTTAATTAAAAATCGAAATCTTTCCTCATTAATCTCGCCATTTTCCTTTCCGCCGCTTTGCAGCGAGATCTCGCCTTGGGCGGAAAACGGTGTAACTAAAGCAACAATACTTCCCTTTAACATATTTCCTCCCTTTTTACTAAATCCCTATAGGTTTCTCTTTTTCTTATAAGATAACTCTTATTATTTTTAACTAAAACTTCCGCGGCCCGCGGCCGGGAATTATAATTTGAGCTCATACTAAACCCGTATGCTCCTGCTCCCAAAACAGCCAGACAATCTCCCTGCTTGACGTTTATCCTTCTACTTTTTCCTAAAAAATCCGCTGTTTCACAAATTGGCCCCACAACATCCACCATCTTAATAGCTGATAGCTGATGGCTGATGGCTGATGGCTTCTCTAAAGGAATTATCTTATGGTAAGCATCATACAAAGAGGGCCTGATTAAATCGTTCATTCCAGCGTCAACAATAATAAATTTTTTAACAGGCGTATCTTTTATGTAAATAACTTTTGCAACCAGAATTCCAGCATTGCCGACGATGAACCTGCCCGGTTCCAAGATAACTTTAAGCCCTATCTCTTTGAGCAAAGGTAAAACTCGACTAGCGAAATCTTTAACAGTCTGAGGCTTTTCTTTATCGTAAACTATTCCCAAGCCTCCTCCGATATTAAGATATTTAAGATTAACTTTTTTCCTTTCTAAACCCTTTATGAAGTGTTTTATCTTCGTAATTGCTCTTATAAAGGGGGCGCTTTGAGTAATTTGAGAACCAATATGAAGATGTATACCAGCAATATTTAGATGGGGATAAACCTTTCTATTTAAAAAAATATCTCTTGCGGTTATTATGTCTATCCCGAATTTAGTTTCTAACTTTGCCGTAGTAATATACTTATGGGTCTTGGGGTCAATATCAGGATTAATTCTTATAGCCGCGCTTACTTTTTTCCTCAAGGCTCCGGCAATCTCATTTATTCGTTTAAGCTCATCAACTGACTCAACATTAAACATCTTTATCCCGTAATTTATTGCTTCGGCTATTTCCTGTTCAGTTTTTCCTACCGAAGCATAGACTACTTTTCCCGGAGAGCATTTAATTTTCTTTGCTCTATATAGTTCTCCTCCGGAAACAATATCTAATCCTGCGCCTCTATCTACAAGAAGCTTCAGGATAGCCAAATTAGAATTGGCTTTTGCTGAATAGCATATTAAAGGCTTGATTGCGCTAAATGCGGTTTCTATCTTAGAGAAATGATCCAAAATTGTTTTTGCGCTATAAATATAAAGAGGTGTGTTATATTTTTCGGCCAGATCTTTAATTTTTACATTCTCACAAAATAAGTTGTTTCTCCTAAATTTGAAATGATGCATCTTTTAAGCGCGGTTCTCCCTGGCAAGCCCTGATGAAGCAGTTTGTCTGCCTTTAGATAAAGATTTTTTTGATGATACAGCATATTTTGGATTCATTATCCGCTTTATATTCCCATGATTAAGCTTACTGTGAAATGTCTTTAAAACTTTATCGGACATACCTTTTATTTTAACATTCTTTTCTTCAGAATACCTTATCAGCCTTCCAATAATGTTATGCGCCTTTTTAAATGCCACGCCCTCATAAACTAAAAACTCAACTAACTCCGTAGCGTACAATCCTTCATCCTCTAAGGCATGGCGGATTTGTTGTTCGTTTAATTTTATTCCCTTTATAAACTCAGTCATAATTTTTAGCTCATCCCCAATCGTTTTGACTGAAGAAAAGAGCGGTTCCTTGTCAGCCTGCATATCCCGGTTATAAGTCAAAGGCAAAGCTTTCATTGTGGTCAAAATCGACATTAAATTACCATAAACTTTGCCGGTATTGCCCCTGACTAATTCTAAAAAATCAGGATTTTTCTTATGCGGCATCAAAGATGAACCAGTGCAAAATTCTTCCGGTAAATCAAAAAAAGCAAACTCCTTTGTAGAATAAAGAATAAAATCTTCAGCTATTCTTGATAAATGCATTTGGATTATAGCTAAAATACTTAAAAATTCGATGAGGAAATCTCTGCTTGCTACATTATCTAAGGGATTGCGAACCGCTTCTGATTTAGATGGCTTAGGATAAGATTCAACCCTTTGAAGAAACTTTTTTATTGCCTCACTGTAAGCCAAACGGGGTATAGCACTTCCTGCCAATGCCCCCGAACCAATATAGATAGATGACTTCTTTAGGAAACTATCCAGTCTTTGGAAGTCTCTTTCCAGCATGCAAAAGAAAGCCCCGGTGTAATTTATGAATGAAACTACCTGAGCACGCTGTGTATGGGTATAGCCTGGCATAAAAATATCTTTATACCTGTTTCCCCAATGGTTTAACTCAGATAAAACCTGGTTCAGCAAACTAAGGATATACACACCTTCTTTATAGCAATACCACTTCTCATCAAAGGTAACTTGATCGTTTCTTGACCTTAAGGTATGCAGCTTATGGGCTAATTTTCCCACTTTTTTTGCCACTCTATTTTGGATATCAGTATGAATATCCTCGGCATTGAGATTAGGTTTAAATTTTCCCTCCTTTACCTCTTTAGAAATATCTTCTAAGGCAGAGGTTAATTTTTCTGCTTCAGATGCGCTTAAGATACCTGCTTCGCACAAAGCAAACACGTGGATAATCGAATGATAAATATCGTATTCTGCCAGTCTCCAATCATAATGGGCAGATTTCTGGAATTGAAAAAAATCCCTATTAATTTCTTTCCTAAACCTTCCTCCCCACATTTTCTTGCTCATATTTTATCTCCTCAATGAGACTTACGTTTTTTAAGCTAAAAGCGAAAAAACGTGTAGTCGAATTGATCCCGACGAGCTTGTCAAAATTATCGTAGAGAATTTTGACATATATAGGCGAGTCGGGACACATACAGGCTAAACATATTTTTCATTTTGCATTTATATACGGTGCTGTCCACAACTTTATAAATCCCTCTGCTAACTTTCTATCAAATTTGTCGCCCTCCCCATAAGTAGCAAGCTCCTTCTTGTATAAAGAGTTTGGCGAGAATCTCTTAGCAATAATGATATTTCCCTTATAGAGCTTCAAACCGATATTCCCTGTAACCGCGTTTTGAGTATTTTGTACAAACCCATCTAAAGATTTTTTGAAAGAGCTAAACCATAACCCTTGGTATATAAGCTGAGCATACTTTAAAGATACCGATTCTTTAAAATATAAAGTTTCTCTATCTAAAACCAAACTTTCTAATTCCTTATGAGCAGTATGCAAAATCCAGGCACCAGGAGCTTCATAAATCTCCCTTGATTTTATCCCCACTACCCTATCTTCAATTAAATCAGTTCTGCCTACGCCGCAGCCAGCGCCTACTTTATTTAGCCTCTCAATCAAATCTACTAAATCAAACTTTTCGCCGTTTAGTTTTATAGGGACGCCCTTTTGGAATCCGATCTCTAAATAGGTTTCTTTGTCCGGTATCTCCCTTGGAGGTTTAAAAAAATAGTAAGAATTTCCTGGAGGTTCTTTATCTAAATCTTCTAAACTCCCTCCCTCTAAAGCTGCCCCCCAGATATTTTTATCGATACTGTAAGGCTTCTCTTTGGTAATTCTTATAGGTAATTTGTTTTCTTTGGCATACTTAATTTCTTGCTCTCTTGAGGTTAACTCCCACTCTCGTAACGGAGCAATTACTTTCAATTTGGGATTCAGCATATCTATACTTACCTCAAGCCTCACCTGATCATTGCCTTTAGCTGTACAACCATGAGCAACAAACCCCGCCTTTTCGCATTTAGCAATTCCCACCAAATGCTTAGCAATCAACGGCCTGCCTAAAGCAGTGCTTAATAAATATTTACCTTCATAAATCGCGCTAGCTCCCAAAGCAGGCAAAATATATTCCTTAGCAAATTCTTCCTTTAAATCTTTTATGTAAATTTTAGAAACGCCGCCCTTTATCGCTCGTTTTCTTAAATCCTGGGGAGAAAACTCGCTTCCTAAATCAGCAGAAAAACAAACTACTTCAAACCCTTTATCCTGCAGCCATTTTATACAACAAGTAGTGTCCAACCCTCCGGAATAAGCTAAAACTACCTTGTTCATCAATTTTGCCCCAAACAATATAATAAAATTGCCTTGGCGCTATAGAGCCGATTTTGGGCCTGCGCAAACACCACTGAATTTTTACTCTCTATTACAGAATCAGTGATTTCCTCTCCACGATGCGCTGGGAGACAATGCATAACTATCGCGCCTTTCTTCGCTAACTTTAAAATTTTATCATTTATTTGAAACTCCTTGAAAGCTTTTTTTCTCCCCTGCCTTTCTTTTTCCCTGCCCATTGAAACCCATGCGTCAGTATAGAGAACATCAGCATCCATAGCTGCCTCTTGAATGGAAGTCATCAGGTTAATCTTTGCTCCTGATTTAGAACAATGGTTTTTTGCCTCCATTACTATATTTCTTGATGGAGAATATTCCTTAGGAGTTGCCACACACAAATTCCCTCCTAATATAGAAAAAGCCTGGATTAAAGAATGGCATACATTATTTCCATCTCCGATATAGGCAACTTTCAACTTCTTAATATCACCCTTTAATTCATAAATAGTGATAAGATCGGCCAATACTTGCGAAGGATGAAGAAAATCGCTTAATCCATTAATTACTGGAATGGAAGAAAATTTTGCCAATTCTAAAATGGTATTATGAGAAAATGTACGCGACACTATCCCATCAAGGAAATTAGAAAGAGTGCGGGAAACATCGGATATAGTTTCCCTTTTTTCCAATTTTATCTCATGATGCGAATAATAAACAGGACTTGCGCCTAACTGAAGACTTCCGATATAAAATGCCGTCTTCGTCCTTAAGGAAGGTTTTTCAAATAAAAGGCCAACGTATTTACCCTTTAACTTATTTTTAAATTTAAGAGGATTTTTCTTTATAGCACAGCTTTCAGAAATCAACGTTAAAATTTCTTTCTTAGATAAATCCTTTAGAGAGATAAAATGTTTCATTCTTTTACACTAATTTTCAGGACGCAAATTTGTAAATATTCAGTGAACCACGTCTGTTTTTTCTGAATATTCAGTGCAAAATGCAAATTGAAAATTGCATACCCTAACGGGCACAAGCAAGTTAAAATTATTTATTTTTCTTTGCCGTAATTACTAATTTTGCAATAATC
>JAHJHM010000079.1 GCA_018823915.1 Candidatus Omnitrophota bacterium | reverse complement strand
TGTTATTTTGGATGAAATCCATAAATACCGCGATTGGAAGAATTATCTTAAAGGAATTTACGACCAGTTTTCATCAGAGTATCAATTTCTAATTGCGGGCAGCGGCCGATTAGAGTTTTCCCGAAAATCAGGGGATTCGTTAGCTGGCCGTTTCTTAAAATTTCATATCTTTCCTTTTACACTGGCTGAACTTTCAAGCCATCGGAAGATATTGAGAGATTTTAAGGATAATCCTCTGGAGATGGGACATGATAGTTCAGCCGGAGAAACAGCAGAGTCCTTCCAGTCTCTTTGGGAGCTGAGCGGTTTTCCGGAGCCTTTTACGAAGGGGAAAAAGACTTTTTGGTCAACGTGGTCTGCGGCATACGGCCAGCAGATTGTCCGCGACGATTTACGGACTGTCGCCGATATACGTAATCTTGATATAGTTGAAACCCTTTTTGCGCTTCTGCCCGGAAGAGTGGCCAGTCCCTTGTCTATTAATAATTTAGCAGGCGACCTTCAGGTTGCCTTTGACACCGTCAAAAATTGGCTTCTACTTTTCGATGCTTTTTATTTGACTTTTCGTTTATCTCCCTGGACTGCTAAGATCTCAAGGAGTATCCTTAAAGAAAAGAAAATTTACCTTTTTAATTTTCCGGTCATCGAAAATGAGGCTGCGCGTTTTGAAAACCTGGTTGCCTTAGAATTCTTAAGGGCGGTTGAGGGTTGGAACGATTACGGATGGGGAAGATTCAACCTTCATTATCTTAGGAATAAAGATAAACAGGAAGTTGATTTCCTTATAACAGAACATAACCGGCCGTTTCTCTTAGTGGAGACCAAATTATCCGATGATCAGCCAGCCGCAAACTTATTGGCCTTTCAGAAATTTTTGAATATTCCTGCTGTTCAGCTTATCAAAAAAGAAGGCGTCAAAAAAGTTTATAGGAATGGGAAAAACAATGTTTTAGCTGTTACCGCTCACCGTTGGCTTTCGACGTTGCCTTAAGATAATCAGCGTTATTTTCTATTCAAAATAATTGATATATATCTTATTGATAGATAAATAGTTAATGAGTTCTGATACCCTTACGCACCCCGCAAGAGGAAAAGTAATTAAGTGCGTGTCCCCGGAATTTTGAAGTGCGTGTCCCCGGAATTTTGATAAAAATGGTTGAACTTGATTCGGAATATATAGAAAAACGGTCGTTATTCCTTGATATAAAAATAATGTTGAAGACCGTTTCGGCTATTTTTAGAATCCATGAAGCGCATTAAATGAGGAAGAAGAAAAAGGAGGTCGAATGCGCAGTAAAATATTATTAAAAATAACAGTGTATATCTTGATTTTTGTAAGTGTGGCTGCTTGTTGTGGAACGGCTAATATTACATTTGCAGAAAGAGATATTAGTCCTATTAAAGTAAAAATTAAAAATGGCTGGTTTTATGTAAATGGTGAAAAGTTTTTTATAAAAGGAATAAATTATGAAGGATATAGACCGGGTGAATCTCCTCACGATCAAGACAAGGTAAACTTAAAATTAGTTGATAACGATTTTAAATTAATTAAAGAAGCAGGGTTTAATACTATTCGCACAGCCGGAGGCCTAACTACCCAAATAATGACTTTGGCAAAAAAACATAATCTTATGGTAATGCATGGTATTTGGTTTGACAAAGATATTGATTATACCGATCCAGAAAAGATTAATTATGCTTGTGAGATGTTAAGAAATGAGCTTTCCTGGGCAAAGAATTTTGATAATGTTTTATGTTTTTTGCTTATGAATGAGCCGGCAATGGAGAGAGTAAGAGATGCGGAAAAGATAGGCGTAGAGAATTTCTTAAAGAAAATAAGAGATGTAGTAAAAGAAATTGCTCCTGATAAAGCTGTTTCTATTGCCAACTGGCCTCCTTTAGCTTTCATAGATCATTCCTTCTGGGACGTAGTATGTTTTAATGTTTATATGTTTAGTCCTGTTACGATCACCCATTCTTTAGGATATTGCGGATATATTGAGTGGTTAAAAGAGAAGGTTGCTAAGGACAAGCCTTTGGTTATAACTGAGTTTGGCCTTTCGGTTTCTCCAAAGCCCATGGGAGAGTCAATTCTTGGTCATTATGGTTATGGAGGCAATACTTTAAAAGAGCAAAAAGAAGGTAATATTAAGATGTACGATAATTTTATTCAAGCTGGGGCTGTAGGTGGTTGTGTTTTTAATTGGAAAGACGAATGGTGGATGGAAGGTAATAAATCTAAACATGATAACCATCCACAAGAATACTTCGGCATTATAGAATTAGATAAAGATCCCAAAGGGACACCTAGACCTGTGTATTATGCCTTAAAGGAATACAATCAGGCTATCATAATTGAGCCCAAGAAATTAAATTTTTATGCTAAGGAGTTGCCCATTGAAATATATTCTACAGAGCGGGTTGGACTTGTTCAGTGCAAAATAGATAGCGGCAATTGGCAAGATTTAAAAAAAGAAGGCAATTTCTGGTGGAAGGCAAAAGTTGATATTTCAGAACTTACAGACGGCAAACATACTTTAGAGATTAAAGCCTTAGATAAAAACAATAAGTTTTTATGTAATAAAAAACAGGAGGTATGGATTTATAATAAATCTAAACCAATAACTATTCCTTATAAGGTAGTAATTAAAACAGACAAAGAGCAATATTACATTAAAGAGAAGATGAAGTTAGAAATTACTATTACCGATGCCCAGGGAAATCCTGTCCCCAATCAAGCAGTATATTATTCTTTTTTCCAACCTATTGGCTGGGAGGAATATGTGTCTCAGAAAATAACTGATGCACAAGGCAAAGTGATTACCCAGTTTTCTACTTTTACATCTGGTTATCTTACTATTGCCGCAGGAGTTATTTATAAAGATAAGGATTACGAAAGAAGGTTTGGAGATATAAAAACAGTATTGCTCAAAGAGAAATAAAAAGGATTAAGAGACACAAAGGAGGGGAATAAAAAATGAAGAAGGTTGTATGGGTTATTGTAATCTCAATAATTATTTCGTATCTTCAGGTGAATGCAGAGGAGTTGGGAGTATTTAACGTCTATACTGACCAAAAATCTCTGGATAACCATTACGTACCATCTGGGTATATGGGTGATTATGGTGATATTAAAGCTAATGAGGGATACATAAATAATCCTCACAGCGGTTCGACTTGTATTCAATTTGTTTATACGGCAAAGAAATCACAAAGTCAAAGTTGGGCTGGGGTTTACTGGCAAAATCCAGAAAATAATTGGGGTGAAGTTAAGGGTGGCTTCGACCTTAGTAAAATGAGTAAACTATCATTTTGGGCAAGAGGAGAAAAGGGCGGCGAGAAAATTGAGGAAATAAGAATTGGCGGGATCTCTGGAGAATATGCGGATTCTGATACTGCTAAAAAAGGAAAGACCATTTGAAGTTTATGGTGAGGAACTTGAAGATGTGTGTAGGCACGTTCCTAATATATCTAAGGCGAAGAGACTTATAGGATTTAAACCAAAAGTTAGTCTGGAGATGATATTGCAAATAATGATAGACCTTTATCGTTCTAGCCCAAATAGATAATATTTAAAATAAATTAAACTTCCAAAACGATTAAAAGATAATATTTCTTTAAGGTTAACTCAACTTTTCTTCCACTTGAGAAAGGTTTATTGTTTGAAGAATTTTATGATAACTTTTTTACAAACCTTTAGTCTGTTGAAAATAGCCACCTACAAAAACAAATTTTTTGAAGAAGGTGTTGGAAGAAATATCCTGAAACGTCAACGGAGTTACTTTAGAAGCTTTTGGAAGGACTTAAGGCATCGTTGAATATCACTATGGTTACCCAGGCAGAAAAATTTTATAATATCCTTATCGCGAAAAAAGGCTATCCGCAGATGAATATTAATCCTTGCCTCGTAGATTTTACCAGAAAGTTTCTTTATTCGCAGGCCATACGATGCTTGATTTATTTCTAAGTATTTTTTGACATCATCGATCGCCGAAACAATAGTTTTTTGTTCTATTGCGCGGTAAGAATCAAACTTCTTTACGAATGCGCGAAGAAGAATATAATTCACTTTTTAATCCTTTTCTTAAGAAAATTTGTCATCTCTGTTTTAGATTCAAAAGCCATTTCCTCTTTAGGCAACCCCTTAGAGAGAATTTTTTCAGCAGCTTCTAAATCTTCCTTGGAATATTTATCTTCCAGGACCATCTCTTTAGGAATCATTACTATTTTATTCCCAAGGCGATGGACTTCCAAAATATCTCCTTTCCTAAGATGAAAAACTTCCGCTATATCCTTAGGAATGGTTACCTGATGCTTGCTGCTAATTTTAATTACCATTTTTATCACCTCCATTAAGTAAGATTTCCTACTTAAAGGATACCATGTTTCCTACTGTAAGTCAAAGTTACCTACAGACCCTTACTCATCACAATCCTTCATCTAAATGAAGGATTGCTTTTTTTTGGGTCACATTTCTTTCTGAGGATAAATTTTTAATTCTGCTTCTTTCTCTAATTGAGAGAGAAATTTTATCCGCTCGATGAAGCTTTTTGATTGGTAGAGATAATTCTGATAGATTTCTTTCTTTTCTTTAAATTCCTCTTCGTTAAAAGAAGTAATGTCGTTAAGCTGGATTATGTAACCGCCTTTGGCAAGCAGGATAGGATGGGAGATAAATTGACCCTTGGTAAGAGAGAAAATAATTTTACGCGTCTCTTGGTCTAATTCATCTGAGCCAAAAGCCTCTATGAAGTTGTAGTATTTAAAGTAGCCTGTTTCTTTAAAGGTAAGATTAAGGTTATCGGCTGTTTTCTTTAAACCTTCTTCCCAGTCTTGGTTAATTTTTTCCAGTATACCTTCACAAAATTTTTCTGTTTTCTCTTTCAGTTTTTCTTGTTTCAACTTTTCTTCCACGCTAGTTTTTATTTCTTCTAAAGGAGGGATGGGCGCATCACCCTCTTTCTTAAAGAGGGATTTATTCTTATCATAAAATTCACTTACCTCTAGAGGCGTTATGCTAATCTCATTGTTGAATTTTTCATAAGGGACAAATATATAGGAAATTTTTGCTTTTTGAGTATCTTTTTCATATAACTCTTTTATCTCTTCATCGCTTGTTTCCGCCTCTACATATTTTTTTAATAACTTATCTATTTTGACGAAGTCTCTTATATATTCTTCAAAAACCCTTGGTTGTATTCTCAAGCCCCGCCCTATAAGTCTTAAGTAGTCGTCTTTATTGAATTTCTCATTATGGAAAAGCATCTTTTTTATAGTCTCTACTACTTCTTGATCACTAACCGTAATTTTTTCTTTTTTTGCCTTCCAGAGGAGAAGAAAATATTCCCATCCTTTGGCAACTATTTCCTGATTGGTAAATTTGTTTTTTTCTTCATTTTGCGGAAGAAGGAGTGAGTGGAGTCTGGCCATTTTAAGATAATAGTCAAAACTAGACATGGTTATTTCACGTTTCCCTATCTTACCGAGAGTATCTGTCTTTTTTTTCCTTAAAAAGGAAGAACCTCCCCAGAGAATAAAGGAGGGGACGATGATGAGTACCAGTGCCCAAAGGATTTTTTTGATATGACGATCGCGAAGCTTACTAAGCATGTAGCTATCTTACTCCCGCAGAAAAATAAATTCAAGCTTTTTTTGCGGTGCTTAAAACTCCTTGTAAAATGTTTTTATCTATGTTATTCTTTAAAAGGAAGAATTATTCTTTGAAAATTTGGGGGTGAAAGGCTTTCGACCTAAGAATGAGGTAAAGGGTTGCATACCGTGGGGGTAAGCCCACCCGATAGTTGGGTTTACAAAAAAATAAACGCAAAACCTTTTGTTGGCGTTCCTGAGTTACACCTAGTCGGGTAATTCGGCCCTTTTGTTTTTTGCCTCAGGGGACATGAGGGTTCGGCTATGAGGCTAGAAGTAAACTTTTTGTTTTGAAGGTTTGCTTTGAAACAAATCAAAGCTGCTTTTTGGCAAATCCTGTTCTTCGGAGCTGCCAGGAAAAAGATAAACGAAGAAATAAGTATGTAGGAGCTCTTTGCTAACTTTTTAGGGACCGGGGTTCGAGTCCCCGCACCTCCACCATTTTTTGCAGAGCAAAAAATGGTGAGATTTCGTTATTTCGCTCTGCAAAATGACGGATCCACCATATTCCGCTCGGCAAAATAACAAATAGAGATAGAAACTTATTTAACAAAAAATAATTGTCATAATGCCTAAGGAGAAAGTTACTAGAAGGCAGAAGAATATTTCACGGTTATTGCGGGAGAAAAAGCAAGCACATAAAAGTAAACTGGGAGCCTTGAAGAAGAAATAATTTCTTATAAAAGAGAAGGAGGGTATTATGGAGATTGAAGTTAAAAAATTAAGCGATTCCGAAATTAAAAAAATGGGTATTGACTCATGGCCTATTTGGGAAAAAGAAATATCAAGGTTTGATTGGTATTATGACCAGACCGAGGATTGTTTACTTTTGGAAGGGAAGGTAATAGTAACATCTAAAGACAGGATAAAAGTTGAATTTGGCAAAGGCGACTTTGTTACTTTCCCTAAAGGATTAGCCTGCACCTGGGATATCAAAGAACCGGTTAAAAAACACTATAATTTTAGACAAGTGATTTTTAGAGATAAGACTTTTAAAATATAAAAAACTTTTTAGCCTCGCCAAAATATTACCCGAAAAATTCTTTTGGATAAACGTAAGTCTTGATTTTTCTAAAAAATTTGGTATCATTAAACGAATTACTAACGGCGAGATACGAATATATGGGCGGATAGCTCAGCTGGTTAGAGCATTGCGCTTACATCGCAAAGGTCGCAGGTTCGACTCCTGCTTCGCCCATTATTAAATCGTACTTCGCATGTCGTACTTCGTTTATTTCTTATTGGCTGATTGCTGACGGCTGAAAGCTGATAGTTAAATAATTATGGAGATAGATATCTTAAGACATTCATGCTCTCATATTATGGCAGGTGCAGTTAAAAAACTATATCCTCAAGTTAAATTGGGTATCGGCCCGGCGATTGAAGATGGATTTTATTATGATTTTGATATAGCCGGAGGGATAAAAGAAGAGGATTTAGGAAAGATTGAACAAATTATGAAGGAAGTGGCCGGCAAAAATCATTCCTTTACTCACCAAGAGCAGCCGGCTTGTGAAGCAATTGATTTTTTCCAAAACCAGGGGGAAGAATATAAGGTAGAACTTATAAAAGAATTGGGGCAGGAGAAGGTTTCTATCTATAAGCATGATGATTTTGTGGATTTATGCAAAGGTCCGCATCTTGCCTCTACCGGTAATCTTAAATATTTTAAGCTTTTATCAACCTCCGGCGCTTACTGGAAAGGATTAGAGAGTAATCCTCAACTTACCCGTATTTATGGAACGGCATTTTTTACTAAAGAAGATTTAGATAGCTATCTTAAAAATTTAGAGGAAGCAAAAAAAAGAGACCACCGTAAGTTAGGAAAAGAGTTAGGCTTAGTTGATATTTATCATAATGAGGCCGGGGCGGGGTTGGTTTTTTATTTACCCCAAGGAGCGATTTTACGTAGAATAATTGAGGATTGGGAGGTGCGTGAACACATTCGGCGAGGTTATCAAATGGTAACTACCCCCCATATTATGAATAAAAAATTATGGGAGGCGAGCGGCCACTTAGAATATTATCAGGATTATATGTACTCCATAACTAAAGAAAATCAAGAATTCATTTTAAAACCAATGAATTGTCCCGGCCATATCCTTATTTATAAATCCAAGCTGCATAGTTTCAGAGAATTACCACTGCGAATGTTTGAGCTGGGAACGGTATATCGTTATGAAAAGAGCGGTGTTTTGCACGGGCTTCTTCGGGTAAGAGGGTTTACTCAGGACGATGCTCATATTTTTTGTAAGAAAGAGGATCTTTGTAATGAGATAGAGGGGGTTCTAGATTTTGTAAAGGAGACGATGATAAAATTCGGCTTTAAAGATTTTACTGCCGAGCTAAGTACAAGACCGGAGAAGTTTATCGGGGAAAGCCGGGATTGGGATGCCTCGGAAGAAATTTTAGAAGAAGTTTTGAAAAAAAAGAGTTTTACTTATAAGATAAATAGGGGGGAAGGAGCTTTCTACGGCCCTAAAATTGATATTAAGTTAAGGGATGCCTTGGGAAGGTTTTGGCAGTGCGCGACAGTACAGCTTGATTATAATATCCCTAAAAGATTTGATTTGACCTATAGAGACAGAAGTGATAATAATGTAAGGGTAATTATGCTTCATCGCGTAATTCTAGGGAGCCTAGAAAGGTTTATTGCTACTTTAATTGAGCATTATGCCGGCAGATTTCCCTTGTGGCTGGCCCCTACTCAGATAAGCGTTTTGAATATTGTCGGGGAAGTTAAAGATTATGCTTTGGAGGTAAAAGAGGTTTTAGAAAAAGAGGGTTTTCGGGTAGAAGCCGATTTAAGGGATGAGACTTTACAGAGAAAAATAAGAGAAAAAGAACTTCTTAAGACTCCTTATATGGTTATTGTAGGTAAAAAGGAAAAAGAGGCGAGAGAAATTTCTTTAAGAAGACGAGGTAAGGAAAGCTTAGGAAATATGGGAATAGATGATTTTTTAGATATATTAAGGAAAGAAATTAAAGGAGGTGGATAAGTTGAAATATGTGAGAGTAAATGAGAGGATTTTTGCTAAGACGGTTCGTTTAATCGGTCCGGAAGGGGAACAGTTAGGAGTTTTTCCGCTCAATATAGCTCTAAAGAGAGCAGATGAATCCGATTTAGATTTAGTAGAGGTTGCCCCTCAAGTAAATCCTCCAGTTTGCCGAATAGTAGATTATTCCAAATATAAATATGAGCAGGAAAAAAGAGAAAAAGAGGCAAAAAAACACCAGAAGCAAACTCAGCTTAAGGAAATACGCATGAGGCCAAGGATAGGTGAGCATGATTATGGAATAAAACTGAAGCACATAAAAGAATTTTTGGAAAAAAAGCATAAAGTGAGAATAAGAATGTTTTTTAAAGGCAGAGAAATGGCTCATAAGGAGATAGGAAATAAATTAATTAGAAACCTTATGGAGGATGTGAAGGAAATAGGAAAAGTAGACAGAAATCCTCTTATGTTGGGGAAGACTTTAGTGATGATCATCGGACCAAAATAGTTTGTAGACGGGTTATCGAGATAAAATTTAATTAATTTACATGTGTCCCTCGCACCTAAATATCGGGTTAAACGCTGCTTCGCAGCCTCTAACCCGAAGTGCTTCGGGATCCCTGCCTGCCGGCAGGCAGGAATTCGACTAAGCATTTTTTAGTAAAAAAATGCAAGTTTTAATGTAAATATTCACTGAACACCGTCCAAATTCTTTTGAATATCCAGTGAATATTCAGTGCAAAATGCAAATTGCAAATTGTAAAAGTTAGAATTAAACACTTGCACACAAAACTCATATCTCTTACCTTTGCATTTTTCACTT
>JAHJHM010000078.1 GCA_018823915.1 Candidatus Omnitrophota bacterium | reverse complement strand
TTTGCATTTTTCACTTTGCACTTTGCAATTTGCAATAGCATGTGCCTTACTGACTATTTACGAGCTATGAGCTATGAGCTATTTTGGAGGCGGCGAGCAGACTCGAACTGCTGAATAGCGGTTTTGCAAACCGTCCCCTTAACCACTTGGGTACGCCGCCAACATCACAAGTTAACCAAGCTGAGTAAGACCCCTCCTTCAAAGGTATCAGGAGGGTCGTAAATATTCACTGAACACCGTCCAAATTCTTTTGAATATCCAGTGAATATTCAGTGCAAATTGCAAATTGTAAATTGTAAATTGTAAAAGTTAGAATTAAACACTTGCACACAAAACTCATATCTCTTACCTTTGCATTTTTCACTTTGCAATCTGCACTTTGCATTTTGCAATAGAGTGTATTTTACTGACCATTTACGGAGGGTCTGCTTGTGCCCGCCTGTGCCCGTAAGGGTGCAAGGGTATCCCTATGGACAACAACACTCACGCCCTTTTTACCCTTATCTTTCCCTCAGCGATTTCCTTTAGGGCAGTATCTAGAACTTTCTCCTTAACATCCATTATTAAGGGTTTATCCCCATCAGCCAAAGACAAAGCCCGTTTTGCTACTAAAATGGCTAATTTATATACCGAGCCATCGCTTGCGTCTAAAAGCTTTTCTAAAAAAACATGATTTTCATTCATTGTCGCTCCTTATGGTTTTCTCTTCACAAATAGTCCAGTAGGACTGCCTGTAATGTTTTTAAAGACAGTTTTATATCTTGGTTTACTATTAAATGATCATAATGTTTGGCAGCCAATAGTTCTTTTTTTGCTAATTCCATTTTATTTTTTATCACTTCTTTCTCCTCAGCCCTCTTTTCTAAACGGCAATAAAGTTCTTTCTCGGGAGCGGCAATAAAAATAGTAGCTATTTTACCAGACTTAAAGTTTTTTTTCAAATACATTCCTCCTTTAACGTCTATACACAAAATTAAATTCTTTTTTTCTTTTTTTGCCAGATTATAAAAAAACTTTGGCGAGCCGTAATAATCATCTAATATTTTCTCGCACTCCAGAAAAAAATTTCTTTTTTTTAATCTTAAAAACTCCTCTTTATTAACAAAAAAATAGTCCCTTCCTTCTTCCTCCGCAGGGCGTTTTTCGCGGGTAGTAAAAGAGGTTCCCTTGATAAAATTATCTTTAATAACTCCTTTGCGGAATAACCTATTAATAAGGGTAGTTTTTCCTCCCCCTCCTGGGCCGGAAAGAATAAAAATCTTAAGGCGATTCATTCTATATTTTGTGCTTGTTCTCTTATCCGCTCTATATAAGTTTTTGCCTCAACGATTAATGCTGAGGGTATTTTGTCCTTTGTCTTGCTGGAGGCAGCGTTAAGTTCTCTTAAAATTTCTTGGGTCAAGAAATCAATGGTCTTCCCCATAGAGATAGTTTTTCTTGAAGTAATATCTTTTTCTAACTTCTTGGTGTAGAATGAGATAAGAGAAATTTCTTCCTCGATATCTTCTTTATTATTTTCTGCTTTTTTTATTCTGGGTTTGCTTTTTTTAATTTGTCCGATGTTATAGTCCAATTTTCTTAAATTTTTGCTTATTTCCTGCTCGATTGCCCTTCCTTCTCTTTTTTTAAATTCAAGTAGTTTATCCATGCCTTCGCGCAGAGCAGGAAGAATTAAATTTTCCTCAATTCCTTTCTTCTCTTTCCAAGAAACTACATGGGGTAGATTTAAAAAATCGCTTATGCTCAAATCTGCTTTTAAATTGTATTTTTTGGCCAGTTTCTTTGCCTGAAAAATATATTTTGCCAGGGCTTTTTCTTCTATCTGAACCTCTTGTTCGGGAAGTTGTTTTAGAAACACATAAGCCTCAATTTTCCCCCGGCTTACCCTCTTTTTTATCTCTTTCTTTATTTTTTCCTCTAAAAGGATACTTTCCGCCGGCAGGTTGCGGACAGAAATATCTAAATACTTAAAATTTAAAGAACGTAAGGTTAGCTGAAGAGTTCTTGAATCCTTTCTTTTATAGATATAAGCATAAGCTGTCATTGATCTCATTTCCAAACCTCCAATTTATAATTTTCTACTTCTACTTCTCCAATGGGATAAAGCTCATAAACTACTTCCTTGGGCGTAAACCAAAGTTTTATTTCTCTCTCTGCCTCCTCTTTACTGCTAGAAGCATGAATAACATTTTCGTATAATCCGATAGTCAAAATTCTTCCATAAGCTCCTCTTATGCTTATCGGCTCGGCTTCCTCGGGATTTGTTGCTCCGGCAACCTCTCTTACCTTGAGAATCGCGTCCTCTCCCCAGTAAACCAAAGCCATAACCCTATTATCATGGTGAAGTTCGCCGGTAATATATTTGATCAATTCCGGAAAAAAGCGTTCATCTTTAAGGTGTTGATAATGTTCATAAGCGAGTTCTTTATCTACTTTCACAGTTTTCGCCCCAATTATCTTTAATTTTGTTTCCGAAAGCCGGGTTAAGATGTTACCTGTAAGAGATTTTTTTAACCCGTCGGGCTTAATAATTACTAAAGTTGCTTCTTTCATTTTAGCCTCCCCATAACTCTTTCTAAATCTTCCAGGGTGTAATACTCAATAACAATTTTCCCCCGATTATTCCTCCGGGCAAATATCCTGACCTTTGTTCCTAAAAATTTTTGCAGTTTTTCCTCTGCTTCTAAAATAAAAGGGTCTATGCTTTTTTTTCTTTTCGATACCCGTTTTGTCCTTTTTTCAATTTCTCTTACCGAAAGTCCTTCTTTGAGAATTTGATAAAACAACTTTTCTTGATCCTCTTTATTCTCTACTCCCAACAATGTTCTTGCTTGTGTGCGGGTAATTGATCCTTTTTTTAACGCCTCTTTTATTCCCGGAGGCAGCTTTAATAAACGCAAAGCATTGACTACGGTGGTTTTATCTTTACCCATAAACCTAGCCAGCTCTTCTAAAGTAAATGCAAACTCCTCCATCAACCGCTTAAATGCCTCTGCCTCTTCTAAGGGGTTTAAATCCTTTCTCTGTAAATTTTCAACAATCGCGAAGATAAACGCGTCTTTATCATCCAATTCCCTGATTAATGTTGGTATCTCTTTGAGTCCCAATGAGTTAGCAGCATAATACCGCCTCCCGCCGGCAACAACTTCAAAAGTTTCCCCTTCTGTTTTTCTTACTACAATAGGCTGAATAAATCCTTTCTCTTTAATCGATTGAGATAATTCCTGCAGTTCTTTTTCCTCCATTTCCTGACGCGGTTGATATTTACCCGGCCTTATTTTGTTTAAAGGTAAATAGGTAAATTCTTCTGCTGTGGCAGTTATTGGTTTTTTAGGAATAAGAACGTCTAACCCTCTCCCCAAAACTCTTCGTTCCATTATTGTTGTACCTCCAAAATTGGTTCTTGTGATAATTCTTGATTATAAATATTATCTATTTCTATTTTCTCCTTTAAGATTTCTTGAGTCAAGTTAAGGTATGCCTTTGCCCCAATGCACGCCGGTTCGTAAAAATGTATGGGCTTACCGAAGCTAGGGGCTTCAGCAAGTTTTACATTGCGGGGGATGATCGTGTTAAAGGTTTTTTCTTTAAAAAATCTCCTTACCTCTTCGATTACCTGTAAAGCAAGCCGGGTGCGAAAATCAACCATAGTAAGAAGCACCCCTTCTATATCTAAAAAAGGATTCAATCTCTCTTTAATTAATTCTATAGTATGCAGCAAATTAGAAACGCCCTCTAAGGCATAATACTCACTTTGAATAGGAATAATTAACTTATCCGAAGCAGTCAGAACATTTACCGTAAACAGGCCCAAAGAAGGCGGGGCGTCAACGATGATATAAGCAAACTCCTCTTTTATCTTATCTATCTCCTCCTTTAAACGTAATTCTCTGTTTTTTATATCTACCAACTCGATTTCTCCTCCTGTAAGAGCGATATGAGAAGGAAGGATGTAAAGTTGCGGCCAAGAAGTAGGATAAACACTATCTTTAATGCTCACATTCCCCATAATTACTTCGTAAGTAGAGTGTTTTCCTTCGCTATTAAACCCCACCCCTGAAGTCGCATTGCCCTGGGGATCCATATCTACAAGGAGAGTTTTTCTGTTGCTCAAACCTAAGTACGAACTTACATTTATTGCTGTGGTAGTTTTACCAATTCCTCCCTTCTGATTACAAATTCCAATTACGTCTCCCATAAAATCCTTATAGGGCCAGGCTTTTTGCGTTTTCACGTGAAAACGCCAGATGTGCCCTTCATCCTAAGAAATACTTACCGTTGCCATATGACCTAACCGATGGATAAATTCATAGCAATCTTCCCAATAAAGACCAAATTCCTTTACATCAGCCAAACCAAGTCTAGCTAAGATATTCTTTATCAATTCAAAATCTTTCTTATCAAAATCTCCTTCGCATATCATTTCTTCTGCCCAATTAACCAGTTTTTCTAAAGTTATTTGGCGATTTAGATATTTATTTAACATCTCTGTTAAGACCTCTTTTGTAATCAACATCTTGTTCATTTCCTGACTCTTTTATGTCTTCGATCTATGTGGAAACCCAATCCTATAGTTTTAGCTTTTCGCTCTTCAGGCTAATGGTTCGGCTACCAGAAGAAAAGGCCGCTGTCCCCTTTTTTCTTATCTAACGGTCTGTATTAGCTCTATGTCCTTTCTAAGCCAATCGTTTACTATCGTTTCAATGTCTGTGTCTTTTTCTCCCGTAAGGTTACGTATAAATTTGGTTATCTCTGGGTCCAGATACACAGGAAAATTTAGCTCAGCATTAGGACGATAGAACTTGCCACGTTCACCTTTGGAAAAATCATACTCTTTTTTCATATTATTAAGTACTAGTTTAACTATATAGTGAGGTTTATCAAGCCTTTTTTGCGTTTTCACGTGAAAACGCTCTGCGCGAAGCGCAGTTATCCGAAGGATATTAGCGGTTCCCGCATTGGCAAAGATATCTAATAAGCCTTTCACATGTAAATATTCAGTGAACCACGTCTGTTTTTTCTGAATATTCAGTGCAAAATGCAAATTGAAAATTGCATACCCTAACGGGCACAAGCAAGTTAAAATTATTTATTTTTCTTTGCCGTAATTACTAATTTTGCAATAATC